>DASYYT010000158.1:0-39587 GCA_035949755.1 Candidatus Sulfotelmatobacter sp. | reverse complement strand
GCAGATGAAGGCCGCCGCCGTCCGCCGTTCGGCCAAAGAGAAGGCGCAGGCCGAGGAACTGTCGAAGCAGTTCGACGGCGTGTCGGTCGGGTTCACGCGCAAGTCGGGCGAGCACGATCAGCTGTTCGGTTCGGTGACTTCGAGCGATCTGGCGGATGCGCTGATGAAGAAGGGCTTCAATGTGGACCGGCGGAAGATTCAGCTGCACGAACCGCTGAAAACCGTGGGCGAGTTCACCGTCCCGGTCAAGCTGCACAAGGACGTCACCGCGCATTTGAAGGTCGTGATCGAGAAGGAAGCGGCTACGGAGTAGCTTGGTCGTCTGCGGCAGGTTTGTCATCCTGACGTTTTTCAGGCGGAGTGAAGCGTCTCCCTACTTTCTGCGACTGGTTGCGCCCGAGATCCTTCCCTTCGCCTGAAAACCGGCTCCGGTCAGGATGACCTCCGAGGCTGCGTAGAGTTTCGAGTCCTTTTGCCTCACAATTAAGGCACTTGCAATGCCAAACCAGCGGCCCTCACTATGGGCCGCTGTTGTGTTTTGCTACTAAATCTTTGGGAGAGAAGTATCTAGCCGCCCCAAAAAATCCTTGTAGCGCCTATAATTTCTGCTCACGGTTGGGCTGACTCCCCGTCTATTCCTGTGCAAGCCCGGAAGACACTAAAGCCGGGCCATAGAGGACACAGCTGCAATGCCGGCCGGTGTATGGGTTTTACCATTTACCGTAGGCGGACGGGCCCACTCGAGAGAGAAGAGTGAGAGAGTAGAGAGAGTCAGCGAGACCGAGTCTCAGGGAAACCAGGACCCCGCGCGGGGCCGCATGGCTGGGCTAGATCGCCAATCGCAAGATCGCCGCATCGATGACACGATGCTCATCCGCGAGGCGCAGCGGGGAAACCGCGCAGCCTTCGAGGAACTCGTCCGCCATTACGACCAGGCGGTGCTGCGGTTGGCTCTGCATCTCACCGGAACCGAACATGACGCCCAGGACGTGTTTCAGGATGCGTTCCTGAAGGCCTACAAGAATATCGGCAGCTTCCGGTTCGAGTGTTCCTTCTACACCTGGATTTATCGGATCGTGACCAACTTGTGTCTCGATCACTTGCGCAAGAAAAACGTGCGCAAGGAAGATGCGCCGGTGGCGAAAGACCCGGACGGCGGCGAGTACGACCTGCTCGACCAGGTACCGGATGGGCGGGCAGGGGCGAATCCCGAGCGGGATCTAATGCGGCGGCAGCTGGGAGCGCGGATTACCGGAGCGCTGGAGAAGCTGACCCCGCGGGAACGCATGGTGTTTGAGCTGAAGCATTATCACGGGCTGAAGCTGCGCACGGTGGGTGAGATTTTGCATACGACGGAAGAGACCGCCAAGAACACGCTATTCCGGGCCACGCAGAAGTTGCGCGGGGCATTGGCGGATATGCGATAGCTATGAGCTATGTGCTATGAGCAATCTACTTGAAGATTTCGGGATGGGATTGCTCACAGCTCATCGCTCAGAGCTCATGGCTCAAAGGTGAACTATGAAATGTGAATGGGTTCGAGAAAATATCGTGTTGCACGTGTATGGCGAACTGGCCGATGACGTCCGGCACGAACTGGAGCAGCATGTGGCGCGCTGCGCGGACTGCGCCGCCGAACTGAAGGCGGAGCAGGACTTTCACGCGCTGCTGTCGCAGGACCGGGCGGAGGATCCGACGGCGAACCTGCTGGCGTCATCGCGCATGCGTCTGCAGGAAGCATTGGAGACGGCCGAGCAGGGCCAGTGGTGGCACCGGCTGGCGTTCGATCCGGCAAACTGGCTGCGGCAGGTGCGATTCTCCCCGGCCTTGGCTTCGGTGATTCTGATTCTCGGATTCGCCGGCGGCGTGGGCACAACGTACAGGATTTATGGAACGCGGGTAACGCCGGCAGCGCAGACCCCAATCGCGAACAACGGCAACAACTCAGCTGCAGAACCCAGCATCGCAGGCATCGATTCCATCACTCAAATCCCAGGCACCGATCAGGTCAGCATCAAATACAACACCGTTTCTACCCAGGAAAAGCAGGGATCGCTGAACAATCAGGAAATCCAGCAGCTGCTGTTGTACGCCACGCGCAATAACTACAACTCGGGCGTGCGGGTGGACTCGGTGGATCTTCTGGCGCAGCGGTCGAGCGAACAGCAAGTGCGAGATGCGCTGATCTATGCTCTGCAGAACGATACGAATCCTGGAGTGCGGCTTAAATCGCTGGACGCGCTGGGCAATTACGTGAAAACCGACACCAACGTTCGCGACGCCGTGCTGCGGGCGCTGCTGAATGACACGAATTCGGGAGTGCGCATTGAAGCGCTGCGGCTGATCGAACCAGTCAAGGCTGACGGCAGCGTGCGCGGCGTGCTGATGGCCCTGGCTTCGAAAGATCAGAGCACGTACATCAAGTCGCAGGCGCGCACCATGCTGGCGCAGTTGCCGGAGATCGATTAGGAATGCAGAAGTAGGGCAGAAGTAAGAAGGCAGAAGTGAGGACCGAACAAAGTTCTTCCTTCTGCAATTGAGATGAAATGAGGTGGATGATTTGAAACGAGCGCTACAAATCGTTGGGCTGGCCGGTGGGTTGGCCCTGCTTGCGCCGGTGGGCATTGTCTCACGGAGTCTGGCGCAGGATGTTCAGGTGTCGCGGGAAGGCGGCGCGTGGGGTCAGGAAATCACAGGGTCGCTGGCCGCAGTGAAGACCCTGCGGGTGAAAGTGGATATGGGCTCAGTGGTGGTGCACGGCGCGCAGCAGCAAGGCATCCATTACATAGTTCATACGCACTTGAACAGTGGTTCAGAGCAGGAAGCGCGCCGGGAGTTCGATAAGTACAAGATCACCGCGTATGTGAAGGGCGACACGGCATGGATCGTGGGGGACTGGCAGGGAGGACGACGCCCCCGGCACTTTTCCGGAGAGTTCAACATCAATGTGCCTCGTGAAATCGCGCTGGTGAAACTGGAAACCGAAGGCGGGAACGTGGAGACGACCGGGATCGCGGGCCGGCTGGAGTCAGAGAGCGGCGGCGGCAACATCCGGCTCGACGATATTGGTGGAGGCGTGAGCGCCGAAACGGGCGGGGGATCGATCGATGTAGGCACGGTGAATGGAGACCTCGGATTGCACACGGGTGGCGGTTCCATCGAGGTGCGCCACGCCAATGGCAAAGTCGTGGCCGAGACTGGTGGAGGAACCGTCGAGATTCAATCGGGAGCCCAGGGCGCCAGCATTGAGACCGGGGGCGGCGCTGTGGAAGTACGCCAGTGCAGCGGCAACATCAAAGTCTCCACCGGCGGCGGCAGTGTCGAGTTGAGCCAACTGGACGGGCCGGCAGAAATAGAGACGGGCGGCGGCAGCATCCGGCTGGCTGGGGCCAAGGGACACGTTCGAGCCGAAACGGGCGGCGGTGGTATCGAACTGGATGGAGTGCCATCGGCGCGGGCAGAGACGGGCGCGGGCGCAATCACGGTGAAACTGGTGAATACGGGCGGCGAACGCCACGATTCCGATCTGGAGACCGGGGCGGGCGACATCACGGTGTACATTGCGTCGGACGTGGCCATCAACGTTCGGGCCAGCGTGGATATGGGAAACGGACACCGCATCTCGTCCGACTTTCCCGACATCCGCGTGCACAGCGAAGGCGATACGTATGGACCGAAAACTTTGACTGCAGAAGGCAAGCTGAATGGCGGCGGGCCGATGCTGAAGGTGCACACGTCGAGCGGAGACATTTGCATCCGGCGAGCCAGGTAAGCGATGAGCCATGAGCGATGAGCTATGAGGAAGCCGGGGGGTTGCTCACTGCGCATTGCTCACAGCTCGCAGCTGAAAGCCATCTTGAGGGAGAGAACATGCGCAACTACGTTCTAACGAGCATCGTGCTGTTACCGTTGGTTCTCGGCGTGTCGTACGGGGCGCAAAATTTGTCGGATCCGCCGGGGCAACCGTGGATTTTCTCCAGCGAAGACAGCGGGACCAGTTCCTATCTGGGCGTCGACATTGCGGATGTCACGGCCGAGCGCCTGAGCGCATTGAAGCTGAAAGAAGAGAAGGGCGTCGAGGTCACGATGGTGGACCAGGATGCTCCGGCGGGCAAGGCAGGCATCAAGGAGCACGACGTCATTCTCACGATGAACGGAACGGCGATCGAGAGCGGAGCGCAGTTGCGGCGGATGATTCACGAAACGCCGCCGGGCCGCGTGGTGACGCTGGGGCTGAGCCGCGACGGCCAGCCCATGACAGTGAAGCTGCAACTGGCGGACAAGCACAAGGAGTTCTCCTGGGCCAATCCCCCCACGCCGCACGCTATACAAATTCCCGAGATTCACGTGCCTGACATCGATATTCCATCGATGAATGTGGTGATAGTAACTTCCTCGGCGCGCAGCGGGCTGATGGTGGAGAACATCACGCCGCAGCTGGGAGAATTTTTTGGGTTGAAAAATGGCAACGGCGTGCTGGTGCGGTCGGTGGAAAAAGGCAGCCGGGCGGAGCGGGCGGGCTTCCGGGCCGGAGATGTCGTGGTGAAGGTGAATGACCAGCCGGTGCACGACACCAGCGACTTTTCGCACGGGATGAGATCGCGCACCGGAAATTCGGTGAACGTGGGTGTCGTGCGCGACAAGAAGGAGTTGAACCTGACCTTGACGCTGCCCGAGCGCAAAGAGTCCGGCGACTTAGACATGGATGAGAGTTTCGACTGGGGGCCGACGATCCAGGCAGACTCGGCGCTGGCGTTGAGCGAAGTCCAAAATGAGATGGCGCAATTGCGGCCAGATATGGAACTGGCAAAAGAAAATGCGGAAAGAGCGGCGCAGGAACTGCGCAAACAGTTCCGCCAGCAGCACAGGGAATTTCAAAAGCAGTCCGCGAAGCAACGGGAGCAGGTGAAGAAAGATATGGAGCATCTGCGGCAGCAATTGCTGAAGATGCGGGGCGACTGGCTGTAGACGAGTTCCGGCCCGCGGTCTCCTGGAACTTCCATCGTTACGCCAAACATTGTTACTTCAATCATCCTCGTCAACCGGCGGGAGAACCTGCTCACCGCCATTTTCTGGCGGTGCGGATCAGCCCATAAGCGACCAGGCAAAACCAGAAATCCACCACCATGCCCAGGTCCATGCGAAAGGGGCGGTGACGGGCAATGGGAGGCAGGGAGGGCAGCAGGACGAAGTAGACAATGTTGCCCAGGATGATGGCCAGCAAGGCTTGCAGAAAATTCATCCGCACCGATGGTTTAGACACCGTCGCGCCTCGTTTGGTTGTGGGCCATACCCTATTCAGCTTCCGACGCGGGGGCGGGCATGGTCAAGGGAGTACTCGGCTGGGGAGCGTGAGCAGCGAGCGACGAGTGATGAGAAACGAGCTAGCCAGTCTTGCTCATTGCTCATTACTCATTACTCATTGCCCACTGTTCAATGCTCACTGCTGCCTGCGGCTTGCTCCTGCTATCCTTTCGAGGCCAGGCGCTCGCATCGTTTTCGATTGCGGCACGGCCAGTGCTCACCCATGTTAGAGCTTTCCACGCCCGTGCAGTATGTAAAAGGCGTAGGTCCGCGCATCGCGGAGGTGCTGGCAGGCAAGGGAATCCGCACGGTTGGCGACCTGGTTCATTACCTTCCGTTTCGCTATGAAGACCGGCTGAATCCGCGCGGCATTGCCGAACTGCGTCCGGGCGAAATGGCCAGCGTGGTGGGCGAAGTGCGCAATTCAGGACTGTTTCGCACGCGCAGCATGCCCATTTTCCAGCTCACCATCGGACAGGGACGGGCTAAATTGCGCTGTCTGTGGTTCAACGCGACCTATCTGCAGGACAAATTCAAGCCTGGGCAACTGATCGCGCTGTATGGGAAGGTGGAACAGGACCAGCGTAGCCGCGAACTGCAGATCGTGCAGCCGCAGTTTGAAATTCTGGGCGATGCGGCTGCCGGCAATGGAGCCGAGAAAAAGCAGGCGGAATCGCTCGAGATCGGCCGTATCGTTCCCATCTATGAGGCGACGGGAAAGCTGACGCCGCGCTGGTTCCGGCGGGCCATTCGCACGGCGCTGGAAAATCTGACGCCCGATCTGCCCGACCCGATTCCTGCCATGGTGCGCGGGCACCTGGGGCTGGTTGCTCCGCGGGCTGCGCTGTGGAACGTACACTGGCCGGAGCCGGGCGAGAGCCTGCAGGATCTGCAGTCTTGGCGCACCCCGGCGCACATCCGGATGATCTTTGACGAATTGTTCTTCGTCGAACTGGGACTGGAATTAAAGCGGCGGCAGCAGAAGGCGCAGACGGGAATCGCATTTCGCCTGGACGATCGGGTGCGGGCGGCGATCAGAAAGATTTTGCCGTTTCATCCCACGGCAGCGCAGAAGAGGGTGCTGAAAGAAATTGCCGAGGACATGCAGAAGGCTTATCCCATGCGGCGTTTGCTGCAGGGAGATGTGGGATCGGGCAAGACGATTGTGAGCTTTGAGGCGGCGATTATCGCCATCGAGAACGGATATCAGGTGGCGCTGATGGCGCCGACGGAAATTCTGGCGCAGCAGCATTATTTTTCAGCGCGGCGGATTCTGGAGGCTGCGGGGTATCGAATTGTGTTGCTGACCGGGTCATTGGAGTCAGACCGCAAGCGGGAAATCCGGCGGCACATCGCGCAGGGGAACGCGCAACTGGTCATTGGGACGCACGCGCTGCTGGAAGAAAAAGTGGAGTTCGCCAATCCGGGATTGGTGATTGTGGACGAGCAGCATCGGTTCGGGGTAATGCAGCGGTTGAAGCTGATGAAGAAATCCGGAGGCGCAGAGGAAGACAGTCGAGCTTCGCTGGACCGGACGGGCGAGGGCGCCCGTCCCCAAGCCGGCTCTGGTCCCCACACAGGTGCCGGTCTCCATGCAGGCGCTGCGGAGCCTGATGTCCTGGTCATGACTGCGACGCCCATTCCGCGCACGCTGGCACTGACGCTTTATGGCGACCTCGATCTAAGCGTGCTGGATGAGTTGCCGCCCGGCCGCACGCCAATCGTGACGAAGTGCGTGGCGGACGATCAATCCCCCAAGGTTTGGGACTTCGTGCGCAAGCAGGCGGCGGCGGGCCATCAGGCTTACGTTGTGTATCCGGTGATCGCCGAGAACGAAGAGAGCGAACTAAAGGCGGCGATCAAGATGTACCGCGAGTTAAGCGGGCACGTTTTCGCCGACTTGAAAGTGGGACTCCTGCATGGCCGCCTTGATGCGGAGTTGAAAGACCAGGTCATGCGCATGTTTCAGCGGGGCGAGTTGCAGATCCTGGTGGCGACCACGGTGATCGAGGTGGGAGTTGACGTGCCCAATGCAACCATGATGGTGATCGAGCACGCCGAGCGGTTCGGGCTGGCGCAGCTTCATCAACTGCGCGGACGCATCGGGCGGGGGGCAGCGAAATCGTATTGCGTGCTGATGACCGGAGGTAAAGTGACTGAGGAAGCGCAGCGCCGGCTGCAGGCGATGGTCGACACCAACGATGGATTCAAGATAGCGGAACTGGACCTGGAATTGCGCGGCCCCGGCGAATTTTTTGGCACGCGGCAGGCCGGGCTGCCCAGCTTTCAGGTGGCCAACATCATTCGCGACGCGCAGTTGCTCGAGTTGGCAAGGCGCGAGGCCGCAGCGGTGCTGGATGGCCCGAATTCTGAAATCTCTTCCGAGGAAATCAGCCGTGCGCTGGTGCAGATGCGGTCGCGCTGGCAGCATACCTACGGACTGGTTGAAGTGGGCTGATTCGGCGCTGGAATCCGCGCTGAAATCCGTTGCCAGCAATCGACCTGATAAAATCGAAGCCATGGCCGGTGCTTTCCAACTGATTCAAATAGAGCCAGGTCCGCCCTTGCGGACGCCCAAGCCGCAGTGGCTGCGGGCGAAGGCCCCGGTGGGCGACAACTTCCACAATCTGAAAAAACTTGCGCGTGGACTCGGGCTGCATACGGTGTGCGAGTCGGCGCAGTGCCCCAACATTGGCGAGTGCTGGAACCACAAGACCGCGACCTTCATGCTGCTGGGCGACATCTGCACGCGCCGGTGCGGTTTTTGCGCCGTGCCCAAGGGACGGCCCGAGCCGATCGATTGGGAAGAGCCGCGGCGTGTGGCCGAGGCGGTCGCTACTTTAGGGCTGAAGCATGCCGTGGTGACCAGCGTGAATCGCGACGATGACAACATCGGGGGCGCCCGCATATTTGCCGAGACGATCCGCGCCATTCGCGAACTGACGCCCGATTGCCGCGTCGAAGTCCTCATTCCCGACTTTCAGGGACTGGAGGAATCGCTGCGGATTGTGCTCGAGGCGCGGCCCGACATCCTCAATCACAATACCGAGACTGTTCCCCGGCTCTACCGGGCGGTGCGTTCCGGAGCGCGCTACGAGCGCACGCTCACGCTGCTGGAAAATGCGAAGAAGTTTTCGCCGGGCGTGGTTACCAAGAGCGGCGTGATGGTCGGGCTGGGAGAATCGTCGGAGGAATTGATTGCCGTCTTCCGCGATCTGGGAACGCGCGGCGTCGACATTCTCACCGTCGGACAGTATCTGCGGCCCTCCAAAGATCACCTGCCGATTGCCCGGTTCTACGAACCGGAGGAGTTCACCTACCTGCGGGACCAGGCTCTGCGTTTTGGTTTCCGCCACGTCGAATCGGGGCCGCTGGTGCGGTCCAGCTATCACGCGCACGAGCATGCCGATGCCGCTGCGATGCCGCGGGCGGCGACTTAGCTTGCGGCGGACGGGTTTTCCCGCCTCCGTCGTTTTTTCGAAAAGCCGGATTCGCAGAACTACTATCTCTATCGAACAAGTCACCAATGGGAGGCCGCTGCTTCCGTGGTGACCTTTCTTCTAGTCGTGCTGGGATTTGTAGCCGGCTTGCTGGGTGCGCTCACCGGTATCGGAGGAGGCGTGCTCCTCACGCCGATTCTGGCGCTTTATTTTGGCATTCCCATCCGCGAGGCGATCGGCACCAGCCTGGTAGCCGTGATCACGACGTCGGCCGCAAGTTCTTCGGTTCATCTGCAGCGCCATACCACTGACATCCGGCTCGGTATGACGCTGGAATTGGCAACGTCAGTGGGCGCCGCGGTCATGGCTTACCTGGTTGGCTATTTCAACCGTAACGTGCTGGAAGGGCTGTTCGCCGCGTTTCTGCTGTACAGCGCCATCATGATCCTGAGCAAGGGCGGCAAGGTGAAGCCGGAAGATGACTCGTCGCCGGCGGTGAATGGCGAGATGGTGATTCCTCCCTACGAACCACGGCGCTATCCCTTAGGATTGTCCGCTTCGCTGGTGGCGGGCGCACTGTCGGGCTTGCTGGGAATCGGCGGCGGCCCCATCAAGGTTCCGGTGATGTTTATTTTCATGAATGTGCCGCTGATGGTGGCAACGGCAACCTCGAACTTCATGATCGGGGTGACGGCGGCGGCGAGTGCGATCGTGTATTACCGGCGCGGCGACATCCTTCCGGAAATTGTGGCTCCCCTGGCCGCGGGCGTGTTCGTGGGGTCGCTATTGGGCGCGCGGCTGGCGCCACGGGTTCATACCAAAATCGTGATGTATCTGCTGGTGGGCGTGATGTTCTATCTAGCGGGGCATCTGGCATTTCATCTTTTGCAGGGGAAGTTATGAGTCAACTCAGAGAACCGGCATTCGACCGCGCCGTGGCTCTGGTGCTGCGTGTGGGAGCGTTCGGCTGTTTCTTCATCATGCTGGCCGGGCTGATTGCCGGATGGTTCATGAGCGGCCGCATTCCGCTCGCCATCGAACGCGTGGGCGTGCTGCTGATGCTGGCTACGCCCGTGGTGAGGGTGATTGTGGCGTGCTTCCTGTTCTTTTGGGAGAAGGATTACAAATACGGGTGGATCTCGCTGGGGGTGCTGACGGTTCTGCTGCTGGGGTCGGTGTTCGGAATCGGCGAACACTAGACCGGGCTGGGGCTTCTGCGGTTGTCCGAGAACATTGATGAGGCGTGACCACCCCGGTCGTGCTGAGTTTTTTGGCCGGCAGAGTTATCCCTAGAAGATGTGCAGCTTGATGCTGAGGTATTTCTTCGGGTTTTGGCGGATGGCCTTCACCAGGTCCCGCGTCTCGACCAGCATCTGGTTGGCATTGTTGTAGAGCGTTTCATCTTTGATGAGCCTGCCGGCGGTGCCCTGTCCCGCTTCCAGTTCGCTGGTAAGCTGCGAGAGCTTGGTGATGGTGGTGTCGAGCTTTTTGGCGAGTTCCTCGTCCTTGGTGAGCTTGCCTAGAGTTCCTTTGCCTGCGTTGATGTCGTCGGTGACTTTCTTGAGATTGGCAATCGTGTCGTTGGCATTGTTGTAGAGCGACGGATCTTTGAGGATCTTGCCTGCGGTCCCTTTGCCCTGCTGCATGTCGTCGATGACGGAATTCATCTTGTCGAGCGTGGAGAGGAATTTGTCGTAGGCGTCATTGCGGCTGATCAACGCGCCCAGGCTGCCCTGGCCGCTGCTGATTTGATCCACGATCTGCTGGAAGTCGCCGACGGTCGCGGAGAAGCGGTTGTAGAGCGTGGGATCATAAATCAATTTGCCCAGCGATCCTTTGCCGCTTTCCGCAAAGGCCAGTATGCGGTCGGCGCGCTTCAGCAACGCGTCCATATTCTGCAGGGTGCTCTGGCTGGCCTTTACCACTTGGTTGAAATCGGGATGGACCTGCGTGGGCAGGGTATCCCCATTCTGGACGGGAGGGCCGACCGCCTGCGAACTGTCGATGTCAAGATAGGTTTCTCCGAGCACACCAGCAGTATCGAGCGAGGTTATAGAATCGCGGCGCATGCCGTAACTGTATTTTGTGCTTACCTTCATGACCACTTCGACCGGAGTCTGCTGCTTGTCTTTATCGGGAACGATACTGATTTTGGTTACATTGCCGACATCGACGCCTTCCAGGCGCACGGGAGCGCCTAAGCGCAAGCCCTCGGCATTGTCGAAGTAGGATTTGACCGTGATGCGGGGGGTGAACAGTCCCATAGACCCCGACATCAGGAGCAGCAACAATCCGAGAGTCAGACTGGCAACAATGACCGTGATCCCGACGCGAAGCTGAGACCACTTGAGCTGCTTCTGGCTAGGCAAATGATTTCCTCATAACGCCCGCTGGGACGGGTTGCGCAGGCCGGGGTAACAGCTCAGATCGCGCCTGCGATTCCCCTACACACCCGTTCGTGAATGATAACAAAATCTGGAGCCAGAGTTAGGCGGCTTTCGTGCGCAAGCCCGGCATCACCGCGAGTGCGAGCAGGTAGGCAGCGGCCCCGCAGGCCAGGGTCACGGTCAATCCGAATTGGATGGCGATGACCATGGCCAGCACCGATCCGAGCACGCTGGCCGCGGCATTCATGGCCCAAGCCCACTCGATCGCGTTGTCAGCGGAGGAGGATTCGCGGGGAAGCTCCGCAGTCGGAGCGGAGGCCAGAGCGCGCAGGCCGGTGGGAAATGGCATTCCCATGACGAAGCCGAGGGGTACGAGAAGGGCGCCGCTGACCAGGAGGCGATAGGGAAAACCGAGGCCGACCCATGCGGCCAGACGGCCAGGCAGAAACAGCACCTCGGCAAGCAGGACGACGATGACGAGCGCCAGAGGGATCCAGCCCATTTCAGCGCGCGCGAGCCAGCGCCGTGAAACCAGGCTTCCCGCGCCGCTGGAGAGCAATAATAGAAAAATCACGACCGTAAGGGCATAGGTCGGGTGGCCGAGAAAAAGAACGAAGCGCTGGATGAAGGCGATCTCGACCAGGATGTACCCGAGTCCGACCGCGACAAAATAAAGCAAGGGCAGCGGCGAGTGGCGCGATTTTCCTCCCGAGAGCGCGAGGGGAAGAACCAGAAAGATCAACACCGCGAGCAGCGAGATCGCCAGTACCAGAAGCAGGACCAGCACGCCCAGATTCACTTTCCAATCGATTCCCCTGCGCAAACCTTTATCGAGGACGCGTCCTGCTTTGATGGTGAAGAAGAAAAACGGGGCGTTGTCGGTGACCGGCGCGACGTTGTAGGCATAAGTTCGGGCGAAGGTCTGCGGGTCGTTGCTCGCAATCAAGTCGGAAAACGGATTCTTGCCGGGCTGCGACGGAAGATAGAGCGCATCAAGATCGGGATACCGGTCGAGGTGGGTGGTGATCGCGTCCTCTTCGGCGGGAGTGAAGGCGGTTTTCTTGGCGAGCACGACGACCGGGATGCCATCCCCGTTGAGGTCTCCCTGAGACGCGACGATAAAATTGCGCGCGGGGTTGGCTACGCCGAGACGATGCAATGCTTCGATCGCGACCGAGACCACGCGTAGAGCCTCGCGGGGCTCTCGAAATTCCCAGCGCGTGATGGCAATCATGCCGTCGGGCTTCAGGTGGTTGAAATATTCGCGAAAGGCTTCGACCGTATACAAATTATTTTCGCTGAGAGCAAAGGCTCCCGCGGCAGTGGAGGCCCAGGTATCGACCAAAGTCATCTGCACAACATCGAAGCGCTGCGGCGACGAACGCAGAAACGAGCGGCCATCGTTGACGTGGATGTGGACGTCGGGGCGCTCATAAAGATGGTGCGCATAATCGGCATAGCGCCCGCGCATGATGGTGGTGGCGATGATGGGATTGATTTCGATGCCGGTGACGCTGGGGCTGCCATTGGCAACGGCGCGCAGAACATCGACTCCTCCACCCGGCCCGATGATCGCGAACTCTCCATGTGGCCGCAAAACATTGGCCAGCGCGGGCGGGGCCGACATCAGGTCTTTTTCCCACTCGGTATTGTGCCACTGCGACACGTCGGCATTCATGATGTAGGTGGAGGCGTCGGCATCGATGACGATGGCCTTGGCCTGGCCCTGGCGGTCGACCTCCACGCGCGAAAGCGCGTTCCAGCGGGCGAATTCCACCCAGGCGGGATCGCGGAACATTCCTTTGGCGTATACGACATCGATGAGGCGTCCGGAATGATTGGCCGCGATCAGAGCGATCAACGCGAGTGCCACCACGCCCGAATTTCTACGGGTCGCGCGGGATTCGGCCCAAATCATAGCTGCGACAGCGAGGGCAATACCGGACACCAGAATTACATTCGGGCCGCCGAACCAATTCAGAAGCGGAACTACGGCCAGGCAGGCCAGCGCTCCGCCACTGAGATCGGCGCCATAGAGCCTGGGAATGCGCCGGGTCTCGCGAGCAAAGAGGATGGAAAAAAGAAGGCCAGTCAGAAAGAACGGGACCGCCGCCGCCAGATAGAGTGCGGTCAGCCGGAGAAAGTTCTTCTCCGAAACGCTCAGGGCGACGGGAACATGAAGAACAATTTCGAGCACGGCAACGACGACGATGGAGTTGGCCCCGCAGAGATAAGCGGCCAGGGTGCGCGTCCCGATTTTGGAGAGCCTGCTTTTCAGCAGGTAAGCGAACACGCCTCCAGCCCCCAAACCCAGCAGCGCGATTGAAATTGCCAGAAAAGCGAAGTGATAGAAAAGGACGACAGAAAATAATCGCGTGAGCGCCAGTTCGAGCAGGAGTGCGGCAAAGCTGGTGAGGGCGACTCCCGCCAGCAGCGTGCGTTCTGGTATGACAGGTCTGCTGGAGGCGGGAGCGAGCGTGGGGGCGATAACAGCCATAGGGGTAGAGGCGACAGTCTAGCAGATGCAAAGTCAAGAACTGCCGGCCACGGAGTTCCAGGGATAAGAACTTTGCTGTCCGAACGGGCTCAGCTTTCCAGAATCACTTGTGCGATGGCTTGCTCCTGGGTGTGCGAGATCGAGAGCGCGGCATTCTTCACGCCGAGCCTGGCGGCAAACTCTCCGGCTTTGCCGTGAAAGTGCATGGTGGGACGGCCTCCGGGCATGCGGACTACCTCGCAATCGCGCCAGCGTACGCCGTGGTTCCAGCCGGTGCCCAGCGCTTTCATGGCTGCTTCTTTGGCTGCGAAACGCGCGGCATAGCGTTCCACCCGGTTGGCCTTGGAGTCGCAATAGCGGATCTCGCCGGCAGTGAAGATGCGCTCGAGAAAACGCGCTCCGAAGCGCTCGATGGCCCGCCCAATGCGCGGCACTTCAGCGATGTCGATTCCGGTGCCTACGATCATGTCTGCGAGTGAATCTTACAGCAAGCGATCGCCACGGTAGATGAGGCGTCCATCGATCATGCGCGCTTCGGCGGTGAGCTTGTGCGGCCGGGCCGGCCCAGTGGCGTCAATGTGCAGGACTTCATGTCCATGCGCCACCATCCAATCCGAGACCAACATGCGATGACAGCGAAAGTAGACCACCTCGGCGCACATGCACGCCGTGCGCGACTGTTCTGCCAGCGCAGTCAGTTCGGAGATGGCATGCTCGAACTCCGGCGTCAGCATATAGTCGGCATAGTTTCGAAAGCTCTGATTGCGCATGGCAATGTGAGGCGACTCGTCGAGAACTTTCTTGCGGTAGCCGCCCAGGTCTTTCATCGACAGGTAACGAATTCCCGCGGCAGGCAGGCTCTGTTCCAGCGAGTCGCGGTTGAATTGCGGGAGGCGGCGGGACATGGGGAAGGCGCGGATGTCCACGAGGGTTTCGATCTGGTGGGCGCGTAGGACCTCCACGAGCTCGTCGAGGCTGCGGGTAGAGTGTCCGATAGTGTAGAGCGTGGCCAACGAGCATTCGATGCGGGGCGCGGTCTAGTCGATGCCGGCGAGCACCCCGGCGATCAAGCAATCCTGATCGGGGAAAACCGTGCGTAGATCGAGTAGGACTCTTCCCTCTTCAACGCGGGCAATAATCGGCGGATCGGACGTGCGCAGGCGGGCAGCGAGTTGATCGGCGCTGAGAGCGGCGCAGGTTACAGCCAGCAGCCGCGTGGGCAGTACCGACGAAGGAGCGGCGCCGCCTCCAATGACTGACTCGCCGTCGATGATTTCAAACCTAAGTTTTCGGGAAGACAGGCTGTTTGCCAGGGCCTCGGCCCGGCGGCCGATTTCATCCTGGCTCAACCGCATCATCTTAAGCGCTGGAATTGCCTCGTGGTCACGTTTGAGGTAGGCCAGCAGCGTGGCTTCCAGAGCCGCATAGGTCAGCTTATCCACGCGCAGGGCGCGGAACAGCGAGTTGGCGCGCAGGCGTCCGATCAGGTCGGGACGTCCGCTGATTAACCCGGCCTGTGGACCTCCCAGCAGTTTGTCGCCGCTGTAGGTGACGATGTCGACTTGGGCCCGCAAGCTGTCCAGGACGCTGGGCTCTCCATGCAGTCCGAAGCTCTGCAGGTCTACCAACGCGCCGCTGCCCAAATCGTCCATCAAGGGCAAGCCCCGGCGGCGCGCGAGTTCTACGAGTTCGGCGAGCGGCGGCTGTTCGGTGAATCCTGTGATCTCGAAGTTGGAGCGATGCACGCGCAGCAGCAATCGGGTGCGCTCGTTAAGGGCTCTTTCATAGTCGGCCACGCGAGTGCGGTTGGTGGTGCCGACTTCGCGGAGGGTGGCGCCAGATTTAGACATCACGTCGGGAATGCGGAATGATCCGCCGATCTCGACCAGTTCGCCGCGGGAGACGATCACCTCGCCGTTCTCGGCCAGCGTGTTGAGCGCGAGCAGCACAGCAGCGGCGTTGTTGTTGACGACGATGGTGGAGACCGCGGTCTCCTCGCGGCCTTCATCGGCCAGCAGTTTGTGAAAAAGGCGATCTACGTGAACATCGCGCTGGCCGCGCTCCCCGGCTTCCAGGTTGAATTCCAGATTGCTGTAAACGCCTGCGGTCTGCCGCATGTGCTCGATGGCCTGGTGCGCCAGAGGGGCGCGGCCCAGATTAGTATGCAGGATTACTCCGGTGGCATTGATGACCGCGCGAAGAGAGGGACTGAGAGACTGGCGAAGATTTGTCTCGACAGCGGCGGCCAGACCATCGAGCGCAAGACGCAAGCCGGGAGCGTCGAGCAAGCCCGAGGCGATCTCCTGGCGCAGGCGGCCGAGCACTGCGCGCGTGGCATCGGTCACCGGCGCGATCCCGTGCAGGGTAGACAGAGATGCGCCAGTGGTAGTGCGCAGAAATTCGTCGACCGATGGCAGTTCCCGGAAAAGCTCCGATTTCGCCGCGCTCTTCATGCCTCGAATTATCCCATCAAGATCAGGTTGCGGCATCCTACGCTTGTGTTCACAAGGTGTGCAGGTAGGCCAGCAAATCCTGAATCTGCTGCTCGTCCAGCTTCTGGCTGTAGGCGGGCATTTCTTTTCGGCCCAGCCGAATGATATCGGTGACGCGCTCGTCGTTGGCCGGCAGGCCGCTCAGAGAAAGATATTGATGCTTGAAAATTCCTTTCAGGCCGGGCCCTTTCTTGCCGCGGGTCGAGTAGGGCTCGTGGCAGCGATCGCACTCGGCATCATAAATCTTGCGTCCGGCAGCCTGTTGCGCGTTCAGGCCCAGTTCGGCATCGGATTTGCGGCGCTCGACATCGCAGGCGAACGTCGAAGCGAGCCCCAGCGCGACCACCAGAAAAAATACCAAGTACCTGATGCCTTGTGATGTGCTCAGCAAACAACTCTCTAGCAATGACATGAATGGTCCTCAGCTCGCGCCGTCACACGGCTCCGCGCGCCGTTTTACAATGATAGAGCAAAGGGGATGTTTGATCATTTATGCCGGGTGCGGTCAAGCGAGTGTACGAACCCGCGTCGCGCCATGACGGGACGCGAATCCTGGTGGACCGTTTGTGGCCGCGCGGCCTGACCAAGGCCAGGGCCAAGATTGATGAATGGCTGCGCGATCTGGCCCCTTCCAACGAATTGCGCCGCTGGTATCACGCGCATCCAGAACAGTGGTCCGACTTCCGCAAGAAATACCTCAAAGAGCTCAAGCGGCCTGAGTGCCAGGCGGCGCTGCACCGCCTTTACGAACTGGCTCACCAGAAAAAATGGCTGACGCTGCTGTTTGCCTCGAAAAACGAGACCCACAACAACGCCGTCGTGCTGAAGGAATTGCTGGAGGGCGGCCGCAAGCCGCCGACGGGAACCGGGCCTGCAGCGGCGCACGCGATGCGGCGTGGCGCGGCCGTTCGGCGCCGCTAACCGGCTTTCTTGCGGCCGCCGCTCAGATCGCTCTTGCTCGGTCGCTAGCCCTCGTGACCAGATCGATCATTCAAAATTCTTGTCTCAGTTAGAATCGTGGCGAGATGAGGCCGGTTTTCCAATGGAGTCTGGGCTCGCGCTCGCTCGAACTGGGCAAGCGCACGTTGATCATGGGCGTCGTGAACGTGACGCCCGATTCGTTTTCCGATGGCGGCCAGTTCCTCGATCGCGACAGTGCGGTCGCACATGCCGAGCGTCTGCTGAGCGAAGGCGCTGACATTGTGGACATCGGCGGCGAGTCGACGCGGCCGGGTGCGCGCGTGGGCGCTGGGGTGAGTTCCACAACGAAGGCCACCCGCAATGCTCCGCCGGTCAGCGCAGAAGAAGAGCTCAACCGCGTTCTTCCCGTCATTTCCGAATTCAAAAAGAAGCATCCGGATGCGGTGGTGTCGGTGGATACCTACAAAGCGGCGGTGGCGCGCCCCGCAATAGCAGCCGGAGCCGAGATCGTGAATGACGTGAGCGGATTGCGCTGGGACCCGCGGATGGCTGAAACCGTCGCCGATCTCAACTGCGGAGCGGTGCTGATGCATATGCGAGGGCGGCCGGAGGAATGGCGATTGCTGCCTCGGGCGCACGATATCGTGGCGCTGGTCAAAGGCGAGCTGCAGGAATTCTCAGAGAGAGCCATTCTCGCGGGAATACGGCGCGAGCGGATCGCGCTGGATCCGGGATTCGGGTTCGGCAAGAATTTCGAAGAAAATTATCCGCTGATCGCGCGTCTTCGCGAGTTGCAGGGATTGGGTTTTCCGCTGCTGGCCGGCACTTCGCGTAAATCGTTTATCGGGCGAACCGTTGCCGGGGGCGCGGACAAAGTTCTGCCGGAGGAACGCTTGTTCGGCACGTTGTCGAGTGAAACTGCAGTGATTTTGCAGGGCGCGCACATGGTGCGGACTCACGATGTAAAGGCTTCGATCGAGGCGGCACGGGTTGCCGATGCGATTCTGGCAGCGAGCTAGCGCCCACCCTAAAACATCTTGGCTGAATCCAGCAGGATCGTGACCGGTCCTTCGTTCACCAGTTCCACCTGCATCATTTCCTGAAAGCGTCCGGTTTCGCAACGCAGGCCTGCGCCCTGAATCTTGGCGATGAATAATTCGTACAACCGTCGCGCCAGATCAGGCGAAGCAGCCGCATCGAAGGAAGGCCGCTTGCCCCGGCGCGCGTCGCCATAAAGAGTAAATTGCGAGACCGCCAGAACGCTTCCGCCCACATCGCGCACGCTCAGGTTCATCTTGCCGTCCTGATCTTCGAAGATGCGCAGGCCCGCGATTTTATCGGCCATGGAATTGACATCTGCTTCGGTATCTTGCTCGCCGACGCCGAGCAGAATCAGCAATCCCAGGCCAATCTCACCGCTGGTCCATCCGTTCACGGTAACTTTCGCGCGGCTCACGCGCTGCACGACAGCACGCATACATTCTCTTTCCGGACCGGATCGCTATTTCCGGATCAGCCGTTCGCTTCCCGGCGATTGACCCCGGCAACAGCTTCCCGTTAGGATTCAAGTGTGCAATCCCTGGCGAACCGAGGCTTTGCCGGCAGCGACAGAGCCCTTCCTTTACACTAAATCATCGGGACAATTACACTACACACTCGCCTTTTTTTGAACCGCAGTGCGTATAAAACGGGGCTGGGAAGGGCCAAAGCCCGCAGAAACGAGATTGCGCAACCGAAGCATCAGAATTCAAATCTAATCGAGCCAAGCGAGGAGAAACATGGCAGCCGTTGACGAAAAGGTAAAGCAGATTATCGTGGAGCAGTTGGGCGTGGATGAGGGCGAAGTCACGTCGAGCGCATCGTTTGTGGACGATCTGGGCGCGGACTCGCTCGATACCGTCGAGTTGGTGATGGCATTTGAAGAGGCCTTCGACATCGAGATTCCCGACGAGGACGCGGAAAAAATTCGCACCGTGCAGGACGCGGTCGACTACATCGGCAAGCACGCCAAGGCGGGGAAATAGTTGACGCGCAGGGTCGTAGTTACCGGACTCGGCCTGATCTGCGGGGTGGGCAATTCCACCGACGAAGTCTGGCAGGGCCTGCTGGCAGGCAAGAGCGGCGTGGCGCGCATCACCAGTTTCGATGCCGGCGCCTTCGCCTGCCAGATTGCCGCCGAGGTCAAGAACTTCGACCCGCTGAACTACATCGAGAAAAAAGAAGTCAAGAAGATGGGCCGTTTCATCCACCTGGCGATTGCCGCGGCGGACGAAGCGATGAAGATGTCGGGCCTGAAGGTCACTCCCGAAAATGAAGAGCGGGTGGGCGTGCACATCGGCTCCGGAATCGGCGGATTCGATATCATCGAACGCGAGCATTACTCGCTGATCGAAGGCGGACCGCGAAAGATCTCTCCCTTCTTTATTCCATCGGCCATCATTAACCTGGCTGCGGGGCAGGTCTCCATGCGCTTCGGCGCGAAAGGACCGAACGAAGCTACCGCCACCGCCTGCACCACCAGCGCGCATTCTATTGGAGATTCTTGCCGGATCATTCAGCACAATGACGCCGATGTGATGATCGCGGGCGGAACAGAAGCTGCGATCACTCCCATGGGCGTGGGCGGATTCGCCGCCATGCGCGCGCTTTCCCTCCGCAACAGTGAGCCGGAAAAGGCCAGCCGCCCCTGGGATCAAGGCCGCGATGGATTCGTCATCGGCGAAGGCGCCGGCATCTTGATCCTGGAAGAACTCGAGCATGCCCGCAAGCGCGGGGCGGCAATTCTGGCGGAGGTTGCCGGATACGGAATGTCGGGCGACGCCTATCACATCACGCAGCCTGCTCCCGAACACGAAGGCGGATTCCGCGTGATGCGCAACGCCGTGCGCGACGCGGGACTCTCGCCGAACGTGGTGGACTACGTCAACGCCCACGGGACGTCTACGCCGATTGGCGACACGCTGGAAGCGCACGCCATCCGCAATTTCTTTGGCGAGCACAAGGTGGCGGTGAGTTCCACCAAATCGATGACCGGACATCTGCTGGGCGGCGCCGGAGGACTGGAAGCCGGCATCACCGTGCTGGCCCTGCGCGACCAAATCCTGCCTCCGACGATCAATCTGGAAAATCCCGATCCTGACACCGCGGGCATGGATCTGGTCCCCAATCACGCCCGCAAAGCGGAAGTCGAATACGCCATGTCGAACTCGTTCGGGTTCGGCGGCACCAACGGCGCCCTCCTGTTCCGGCGCTGGCGTGAATAAATTTTAACCCGGCAAATCCCTTATTCCACGCGGCTTTGCACCTCGTAATGTCCTTTCTCACGCGGCTCTGAAATGGTGATGGCCCTTTGCTGCTTCGCCTGTTGGCCCTTCGGGCCGTTGTCGGGGCCGTCCTGTGCATCCACAATGGGGCTGGAAAGTTGAGTCTTCCCCAATACCATGGATAAAGCTTTCGCCACTTCCCTCGCTCCCTTGGCTCCTCTGTCGTTCACGCGAAAATCCGCCGCCCGGGCCGCGCTGGTCGGTCTCGACGACGCGGCACGCGCTCTGCTTTCGGAATGCTTCCGGCAGTTCAACATAGAAACCGTAACGATTAGCTCTCATGCCGCCGAGCGTATGGAGAAAGAGAAATTTGAAGCCTGCGTGCTGGCCCTGAGCGATGGCGCCGACCTCGTGATGGAAGCGGCGCGCACCTCGCCCTCGAACAGCCGCTGCATCATTTATGGCGTGGGCGGCAGCGCGCAACAAGCCATGAGCTATTCCAAGTACGGCATCAATGCCATGTTTAACGAACCCCTGGAGCGGCCCTCGGCGATCAAGCTGATCCGCGCCACGCGCATGCTGGTGCTGCATGAGTTCCGCCGCTACGTACGGGTTCCGGTGATGACCGACGTCTCCATCGTCGGCGACGGGCGGCGCATCGTGGCCAGCAGCATCGAGATGAGTTCGGGCGGCATGTCGGTGAAAAGCGCGGAAGATTTTTCCAGCGGCACCAACGTCGAAATTTCCTTTGCGCTGATGACTCTGCCCCGGGTGAACGTACGCGGCGCGATCAGCTGGTGCAAGCCCAAGTCGCTGGGAGTGCGCTTCGATCCGACCGACGAGCGCCGCCTCAAGATCAAGGCCTGGATCCAGTCTTATCTGGAAAATTAAACGCCTGGAAAATTAGGCTCCCACATCCCGCTACAATAGCCTCGTGCCCGAAGTCAGCACTCGCGAGGCGGCGGCCGCCGCCCAGCAGGAATCAGGCCCGCGCCGTTGGACGCTGCGCCAGCGCATCGTGCTCAGCCTGATCGTCTGGGCGGGAGACTGGTTCATCCGCCTGCTCGGCCCCACTCTGCGGGTCAGCGTGTCTTATGAAGAAGGCGCGCAGAAGACTCTGGACGAGCGTCCTCTAGTCGCCTCTTTCTGGCACGAGTGCATGATCCCCGCCACCTATCTTTTCCGGAACATGGGGATCCGGGTGATGAGCAGCTTCAGTTACGACGGCGAATACATGGGCCGCATCATCCGCCGTTTTGGATTTGTCGCCGTGAAGGGTTCGAGCAGCCGCAACCCCATTCGCGCTCTGCTCGGCCTTCGGCGCGCGCTTGAAGAGGGTTGGACCGTGGCTTTCACGCTGGATGGTCCGCGCGGTCCGCGTCGCCAGGTCAAGCCCGGCCCCGCAGGCCTGGCGCGCTCGTCGGGACTGGCGATGACCACATTCCACGCCGCCGTCGAGCGAGCGTGGGTGCTCCATAGCTGGGACCGCATGAGGATTCCCAAACCGTTTTCGCGGGTGCTGGTGCGGGTTGGCAGATTGATTCACGTGCCGCCAGAAACCACCGACGAAGATCTCGAAAGGTACACAGAACAATTGCAGTCAACGCTCGATCGTGTGTGCGAATTCGCTGAGGCCAATGTCAGCAAGGCCGGTACTAGCGAATTTCCGTACTACAGCCGGGAGCAGGAGACAAAACAACAATGAAAACAGCGCCAGCATGGGTAGGGTTTGCACTGATCCTTAGTGCTTCGGCAGCATCGTCTGCCCAGCAAAAACAGATCACGGCCCGCGAAATCGTGAGCCAGATTCAAAAGCAAGTCGGCATCCCGTGGAAGACAGAGACGGTCGATACGTTTAAAGCCGGCAACCCGGATACTCCCGTGACTGGGATCGCCGTCACCATGATGGCCACGATGGACGTGCTGCAACGCGCCTCGGCGCAAGGATTGAATTTCGTGATCACACATGAGCCCACGTTTTATTCGCACCTCGATACTCCCGATGGTCTGCCGGAAAGCGATCCTGTGTGGTCCAAAAAACGGGAATTCATCGAAAAACATGGGATGGTGGTGTGGCGCTTCCATGACCACTGGCATATGCGAAAACCCGATGGCATCGAGGCTGGCATGGTACATGCCCTGGCATGGGAGAAATTTCAGAATCCCAACAATCAATATTTGTTTGTCATGCCGGAAACCACCCTTAAGCAGTTAGCGCAGGAGGTCGCGAGAAAGCTGGATTCATCGGTAGTACGGGTTGTCGGTGATCCGCAGATGAAGGTCACTAAGGTTGGTTTCAGCCCGGGAGCCGCTGGTTTTCAACGAGAGACGCACGCCCTCGAGCGCAATGATGTCCAGGTCCTTATGGTGGGCGAGACCCGTGAATGGGAAACGGTCGAATATGCGGCGGATGCTCTAACCGAGCGGCGAGACAAGGCGCTGATCGTGATCGGTCACATCCCCAGTGAACAACCCGGCATGGAGGAATGCACCCGTTGGTTGAAAGAATTTGTGAAAGGCTTGCCGATTGAATTCGTTCCGGCGCAGCAACCCTTCTGGCTGGCCCTACAGGGTCAGTAGCTGAACTGCCCAGGCTAGGCTTCCCTTACTCCAGCGTCGCCCCCAGCTGCATGTACTTGTACTTTTTCCCATCCCAGTAAAGCACTGAGGACGTGCTCTCGCCCTCGCCGCGTTCTTCCATGAAAATTCCGAGAACAGTCTTCTTCTTCGTCGCCAGCCGTTTCACCGTGAGGGTTTTGAAGGGCATGTTGATGAATACGAACTTGGCTTTGGGCGTCTGGGCGCGCCAGGCGTCTTTTCCGGCGCCGTGCACGATGAGCATGCTGATGCCGCGGCGCTCCGGCTCATCGGAAGCAAAGGTAGACGTGACTCTCACATCGCCGAAGCCAAGAAAGGTGTCGTAAGGGTCGGCGACGGTGAAGCCGTATTCGTCCTTGTCGGACATGGGATCTTTGCATTTCGCTACGATCACCAGGTCGTCGATGCCATCGCCATCCAGATCGCCCACGAACTGCTGCGGCCCGGGCATCAGAGAGCAGTTATCGCCGAATTGCTTGTGAACATATTCGTCAGTCACCGCGGGTGAAGGAGAGGTGGCGTGGGCCGGCGGCGGAGGCGGCTGCTTTTTCTGAGCAGCGGCGGCGATCATGGAAAGCGTGAGAACTGGGAGCAGTAGAAATTTTCGGGACGACATGGTTCTTACTGTAGCCCGGTTTGTATCGCTGCGATAGAGACTGAGTAGTGACGGAAGTAATGGCAGAGGTCGTAGCGGCGGCATCCTTCCGGCCGGTCGCCGCCGCTATCGGAAGTGCTCCCAGCCCCCTGGCTGCAGTTCGTAGGCAACGCGATCTGCTTCGCTGATAAAAATCTTCCGCCCGCGAGTGATGTGCCCGATTTGCGTAATTGCTACGCCCGCAATTTGAGCAGGCACGCGCTTTCCTGGACGCGCCGTAAACAGCAATTCGTAATCCTCCCCGCCATGAAGCGCCAGATCGAGATCGACTTCACGGGGGGGCTTGCCCACACGGCCTAGGGGAATCAGAGCCGAATCCAGCGCCGCGCCCACTCCGCTTTCTTCGCAGATGTGGGCCAGATCGGTGGAAAGCCCATCGCTGGTATCGACCATGGCTGAGGCCAATTGCTTTTCCCGCAAAATCCGGCCCAGCTCAATGCGTGGCTCGGGATAAAAATGCAGGCGATAGTCGCGGGGATTTACCTTCTTCCTGGAAGCGATCATGCGAGCGACTGCAGCCGCCGATGCACCCAGCTCTCCGCTGACGAAGATCCGATCGCCTGGCCGGGCGGCGGAGCGCAGAATCGCCTTACTTCTGGGCACAGTGCCGACCACAATAATGTCAGCCAGGATCCCGTTGGGAGACGCGGAGGTGTCGCCGCCGGCCAGAGTCAGCCCGTGCTTCCGGGCAAGGTTGATAAGACCACGGGCAAAACGGCCGACCCAGGCCTGGGGCAAGTCCCGAGGAAGCGCGAGCGAGAGGAACGCCGCAATCGGTTCGCCGCCCATGGCCGCAATGTCGCTCAGCCCTCGTGCCAGGCAGCGGTGTCCGACCGATTCCGGCGGATGCCATTCGCGCCGGAAATGAACCCCTTCCAGTGTGAAGTCAGTTGTAACCAGGGAATCGCGTCCCGGACCGAGGCGCAGCACGGCGCAGTCGTCTCCGATTCCGTGGAGGGTAGCCCCGGTGCGAGAGCGGTCGCGGATCGAGGCATCCGCCATACGGCGGAGTTGGGCGATCAGCTGTTTTTCGGGAAGCGGCACGACGCCATTACTATACCGCTGACGATGCCATGCCGGCGGTTGGGGGCAGATCCATTTATGGAAGAGTCCGATTTTAGTGCGATGCCTGGCGACGGCCGGAAACCCGTTCGTAACTGTCCCCTGGTGACCTCGATTGCCCACCCTTCGGTAACCGAAATTGTCCCTATGCGTCGTTGACAGGGGGAACCCAGTTTGTTACCGTTAACCAGTCATTCACAAAAACCTTTGGCCGACGCTAACTTCTGCAAGCCGTAGCAATTGCAGACACGCGTATCTCAGGCGCTGGTTGCAGTTCCGGTAGGAAACGGTACGAGAGAGTTTCCCATGACCAAGATGGGAACGTGCCCGAAAAGTCAGGTGGTCCGAACAGGTGTTCTGCAGTTTAGAAACGTGCCTGAAATTCCGGACCTGATGCTTCTAAATTAGAGGATCCGATTTGCAGAAGCGCTTCTACATACTTTTTGTAGCTCGCGGCGACGACGGGCAACTGCGCAAGATCTCCATTCCCGTTCATTATCTCTACGTTTTTGTCGCCGGCGCCGCCATCGGCTTCCTCAGCCTCACCGGAATTGCCAGTTCTTATACCCGGATGCTGTTGAAGGTTTCGCAATTCAACCAGTTGCGGACGGAAAAAGATCAGCTGAAGAACAATTATTCGCGCCTGGAAGAGGTCGCCAAAGAGCGCGATCTGCAGGTGGCGTCGCTGGGCTCGATCGCGGGCGAAGTTTCCGCCCTCTACGGGCTTAAGCCTGAGCCGACGCTGGTTTCGGCCTCCACCGATCAAATTGAGGACGCCGAAGTCAGTTCCTCTCTGGACCAACTGCATGCTTTGCGCACCTCGGCCCTGACGGGCGCAACCATGGTCGGCTTGACCATGGGGCTGACCCGCAACGCCACCACCGCCGACTGGAATCGGGCAAATGCCGCGCCCAATCTCTGGCCGGTCGAAGGCCAGATCACCGGTAGCTTCGGCGAGCGCATTGATCCGTTCAACGGCGAGGGCGCGTTCCATAGCGGCGTAGACATCGGCAGCAGCTTTGGCACGAAGATTATTGCCCCCGCCGACGGCATTGTGACGGCCACGGAAGTCATGGGCGGTTATGGCAAAGCCATCATGATCGACCATGGCAATGGCATCAGTACCCGCTACGGGCATCTTTCCGGGTATGCCGTAACCACCGGCCAGCGGGTCAACCGCGGCGACGTGATCGGCTATGTGGGAGAAAGCGGGCGCTCCACAGGTCCCCACCTGCACTACGAAGTCCGCATTAACGGAACTCCCGTCAATCCTTACAAGTATCTCCGTATCACCGTCGCGCACAGCGGCGGCTTTGAAACCGGCAGCTAACAGCATTGCCAGCACCGGCCCTCCACAGTCACATATAAGCCATTACCTCAGTAATGGACTGTGTCCAAGATGGTGCAGAAGCACTGCGCCCTTGGCGCTAACATCGTAAGAACCCTCCCCAGCCGTTCGTGGCAATGCTTCGCCCTGAGCTTCGAAAATGGTCATGGGAAATCCCGAGACAAAGCGTTTTGGCCGTTACGAAATCGTGGGCGAGCTGGGCCGCGGCGCCATGGGCGTGGTTTACAAGGCTCGGGATCCGCAGATTGACCGGATCGTTGCTATCAAGACGGTCTCGTTATTCGGCCAGGAACCGGAGGAGGAACAGGAATTCCGGCTCCGCTTCATGAATGAGGCCCAGGCTGCCGGACGCCTGCATCATTCCGGCATCGTCTCGATTTTCGATGTGGGCGAGAGTCCGGAAAATCAGGACCCGTACATTGTGCTGGAGTATGTGGCGGGCGAGTCTCTGAACCGGATTCTGCACCGGGAGAAAAAGCTGCCGCTGGCAAAGGCGCTGAAGCTGGCCGAAGAAATTGCTGACGCGCTCGATTATGCCCACGCGCAGGGCGTGGTGCATCGCGACATCAAGCCGGCCAACATTCTGGTCACCGAAACCGGGCACGCGAAGATTGCCGACTTCGGCATTGCGAAATTGAATCTGGCCCATTTCACGTTGCCGGGACGGGTATTGGGCACCCCAGCTTATATGGCTCCCGAGCAGTTGAGCGGCGAAGGCGCCGACGGACGCTCGGACCTGTTCTCGCTGGGCGTGATCCTTTATGTCATGGTGACCGGCCATTCGGCGTTTCAGGGAAGCAGCGCCACCACGGTCTGTTTCAAAGTGGCAAACCGCGAGCCGGTGGCCGCCAGCGCCTTGGACATGACTTTGCCTCCGCAGCTGGATGCGGTGATCTCACGGGCGATCGCCAAGAATCCCGAGGAGCGCTACCAGCGCGGCGCCGAGCTTGCGGAAGACCTGCGCATTTTGCAGCAGAACTACAAGGCCGGCTCGACCACGAGCTCGCTGCAAGCGATGAGTGCTACAGGAAGCTGGGCCACCGGAACGTGGTCCACCGGCACGCGAAGCACCGCAGCTTCCGCGGCTCGTCCGGTGACAGCGTTTGTCGAGGCTCGGAAGATCGTCCACTTTGCGCTTTTTAAGGCGCCGATACGTGACCTGGTGATCGGCGCCGCGGTCATAATTCTGCTGGTTGTTTTTGGCGCAGAATCCAAATTGCTGGTATTTTCCCCGCGTGTGGGATTCAGCCTGCCCGCGCCTGCTCAGGCCAGTCCGCTTCCGGCGAGTCCGGTTTTGGAGTCTGCGACCACAGCGAACGCGTCGGAGCCGGTACTTGCGAGGACTCCCGTTATTCTACCCAGCGCTCACCCGTCCAAAACGCGCGCTAAGACTTTGCGTGCCGCCAGGCAAATTGTGGTTCCATCTTCAACGCTGGATCTTGCTGTCCAGCATCAGTTCAAGGACGCCACCCTGTTCGTATGGGTTGACGACCAACTGATGTTGACCCGTCTTTTGCATGGCGGAGTGCAGAAGAAGCTGGTGGTGTTCAATGGAATCCGGGGCGTGGAATCGGAGACGTTGAAGATCCCGGCCGGCAAACACGTGCTGCGCTTGCGGGCGCTCTCGACCGATCAGACCACCGATCTGTCGAAGTCGGTGTCAGCGGAATTCGTCGGCGGCGATACCAAGTCTTTGCAAGTCACATTCGAGAAGCACAATACGGTCATGCGGCTGGCCTGGCAATAACCTCGCCCCTCTACTGCCGCAATCCCATCCAGTGTTCCGAGACGACCAGCGAATTGCCGGGATTCTGCGGATCGTACTTCACTGAAGTATTCAATCCCAAGCGGCAGGTATGGAGATTAATCCAGTGGCGCAGATGGGTCACATCCTGCGAGCACTCATAGGAAACTCCGGCCACATCGTATTTGTAAATAAGCATCACGGCAGCGTGACGCTTCTCGGCGGCAGCAAGTTCCTGCACATCAATGACCGTGCCATCGGTAATGCGTCCTGTGCCTTCCAGCCACGCCCGGCGCTCGCGCTCAAGCTCGTCCAGAGTTCTGGTTTTGCGCCGGAGCAGAGCGTAGGCGCCCAGCAGCGCGACGCTGCCGGTCGCAACCAGCCCATACAGTCGAAGTGAATCCATAATGTGGTGGATGGAAATCGGCGGCTCCGCCGGTTTCCATGATCAGGATAAGCGGAAAGCGAGAGCTGTGGAAGTGGTTCGCAGGTTACGGAGGTGCCATCTTCTGTGAAAAACTTTGGGAGCAGCCGCACACTGCGCGCCTTCTGTTCTAGAATCGGCGGCGGTCCCAAAAAATTCTTGCGCCAGAGGGACACGGGGAAAACAGAGGACCACTATTTTGTCAAAACCCAAGCATGTGAAATTTTGCAAAATCGCCGCGTTCGCGCTGGTTGCCACCTTGACTGCATGGGCAGCGAGTGGGCCCGATTCGTCTGGCGGGAAAACCGCCTCCAACGACGGTGATCGCGACTGGCCCGTCTACGGCGGCACTCCCGAAAACGACCGCTACTCCCCTCTGACCCAGATCAATCGCAAAAACGTGAAGGGTCTCGAAGTGGCCTGGACCTTCGATAGTGGCGAGTCCGGAGGCCTGCAAACCAGCCCGATCGAAGTCGACGGCGTGCTCTACGGCCTGACTCCAACCCAAAAGGTATTTGCGCTGAACGCCGCCACTGGCAAGCTGCTATGGGAATTCGACTCCGGAATTAAAGGCACACAGCCCGATCGCGGACTGGCCTACTGGTCAGATGGCAAGGATCGCAGAATTATTGTGGGCGTAATGAACTTTGCCTACGCGCTCGACGCCTCGACCGGCAAGCCGATACCCGGCTTTGGTCAGGAGGGCCGCATCGACCTGCGCGAAAACCTGGACCGCGATCCCGCCACTGAGTCTATTTTTCTCACCAGCCCGGCAGCCATCTACAAAGATCTGATCATCGTTGGCGGGCGCGAATCCGAAACTCTACCCGCTTCCTATGGCCACATCCGCGCCTACGACGCGCGCAGCGGCAAACTGCGCTGGAAGTTTCACACCATACCGCGCCCCGGCGAGTTCGGCTACGACACCTGGCCCAAAGATTCATGGAAGACCAGCGGCGCAGCCAATAACTGGGCCGGCATGAGCGTGGATGTGCAGCGTGGAATCGTCTACGTTCCTACCGGGTCGGCGGCCTTCGATTTTTACGGAGCCGACCGCATCGGCGACGACCTGTTTGCCGACAGCCTCCTTGCTCTGAACGCCGACACCGGTGAGCGCATCTGGCATTTTCAGGGAGTCCACCATGATCTTTGGGATCGCGACTTCCCCACCCCGCCAATCCTGTTAACCGTCAATCAGGGCGGCAAAAAGATCGATGCTGTCGAGCAGGCTACGAAACAGGGATTCGTCTTTCTATTCGATCGCACCAACGGCAAGCCGCTGTTCCCGATCGAATGCAAAGACTATCCGGCCAGCGACGTGCCCGGAGAAGTCGCGGCGAAGCAGCAATGCCTGCCCACCAAGCCTGCTCCTTACGCGCGTCAATTCCTGACCGAAGATATGCTCACCACGCGAACGGCCGAGGCTCATCAGTGGGCTCTGGACCGCTTTCGCAGCTTCCGCAGCGAAGGCCAATTCGTGCCCTTTACCACGACCAGGGAAACCGTCATCTTCCCTGGCTTCGATGGCGGCGCCGAATGGGGTGGGCAAGCTCTTGATCCGGAGACTGGAATTCTCTATCTCAACTCTAACGACATAGCATGGACCGGCGAGCTGGCCGAGAACACCCGCGCCGAGTCCGAACAGAACACTCCCAAAGGCATGTACACCAGCCAGTGCGCTGTGTGCCATGGCGAGTCGATGGCGGGATCGCCGCCGGCGATTCCGTCCCTGCTGGATGCAGGTCAGAAAATGTCAGCGAGAGACGTCGCGGCTACGATCAAAAGCGGCAAGGGACGCATGCCCGGCTTTTCCAACCTCAACGACGAGCAGATTGCCGGCTTGGTGTCCTATGTAATGAGCGGCGGCAACCCGGTGCAAGGCGAAAAGAAAGAACTGGCAAGCCCGGCACAGGCCGCGCCCGCGACGATACGCTACCACTTCACCGGTTACGTGCGCTTCTATGATCCGGATGGTTATCCCGCCGTGGCTCCTCCCTGGGGAACTTTGAACGCCATCAACCTGAACACCGGCGAGTATGTCTGGAAAATTCCCTTTGGCGAGTATCCCGCACTGGCCGCCAAAGGCCTGAAGGATACCGGCACCGAGAACTACGGGGGCCCTCTGGTCACGGCGGGCAGCCTGCTGTTCATTGGCGCGACCAATTACGACAAGAAGTTCCACGCCTACGACAAAGCCACTGGCAAGCTGCTCTGGGAGACCACGTTACCCTTCGCGGGAAATGCCACGCCGATCGCATACCAGGTAAATGGGCGCCAGTATGTAGTGATCGCAGCCGGCGGCGGCAAAGATCTGAAATCGCCGTCCGGCGGTGTCTACGTGGCTTTTGCGCTGAAGAAGTAGGAGTTACTTCGATTGGCTGCAAACGGCGTTGCTTACCAGGTCGGCAAAATTGCCTTCGGGAGCCTTGCCGAACTGGTCATCATGGGCAGCCTTCTTGCTGACTACGCATCGTCCCGTATGGTCGCGGGAGTAAAACCATTCGGTGGTCGGCGCCGCCTGGCCGTTGGAACAGGAGAAACGGACGCGGGCGCGCATCTCCACGAACGGGCCGCCCTGCGGAAGCTCCGTCGGTTGCTTGTATTCCACCCGCACCAGAGCGATGCGCTGATTATTCTTGAGCACCCGCACCGAACTGACCGAGACTTTGTCCCCGGCTTCGGTTTGACCCACCGGTCGCCAGTCTCCCGCAGCACGGACAAAACTCACAACCAGCAGCGGGATAAAGATGGCGCCAGCGAGGATGAGGAGGGCTTTTTTCAAACGGTATTTTTACCCAGCGGGATTGTCAGGCATCCGGGCCATTCTGTCAATTCTTGCGTCAGCGCCCGAATCGAGGCCTATTGACCCGCCACGGTTATGATATCGTATTGCCGCGGCGTTAGGGCAAATTACGGAGGCGGAGCGTGGAAGTACTTCATTCGACGATGTTTAGTTCGCCCGTGGGGCCTCTGTTCCTGGCCGCGTCAGGCCGTGGACTGGTGGCGCTGGAGTTTGACCCACGGCTCCCGGGTCAGCAGACCATCCGGCCCAACCCTCGCCACCTGCGCGCAGAGAGCGAACACCTGCGCTTCGAGGAATCCGCCAGCAGGATGCAAACCTACATCGCAGAACTGGAGCAGTATTTCGCCGGTAAGCGTCGGGAGTTCACCTTCCCTCTGGATCTCCGCGGAACGGAATTCCAGCTGGCCTGCTGGCGCGCCCTGCTGCAGATCCCCTATGGGGAAACCCGAAGCTATGCCGATATCGCCCGCGCAGTGCGCCGTCCCCAGGGATTTCGGGCGGTCGGAATGGCCAACAATCGCAATCCGCTGGCCATCGTCGTGCCCTGCCATCGCGTGATCGCATCCGACGGAACCCTGTGCGGCTACGGCGGCGGGCTCGACATCAAGCGTAAATTGCTCGAATTGGAAGGCGCTTTGAGCGGAACCCTAGCCGCATAAAGAATTGTTGATTTTTGATTGTTGATTGAAAAAGCCCGTCGGTCTTGGCTTTAATGGACCAACCGAGTGGAGGTTTTCAATCAACTATCAGCAACCAACAATTCCTTTGACCACATCCACCACCAGCACCAACTCCTCTACTCTCCGCAAGGCCGGGTTGTTCTATCTCGTCTTCGTGATGTTCTCCTACACCACCGGGGGTCCATTCGGCCTCGAAGATATGGTCACCACCTCCGGGCCGGGAATCACGCTGCTCTATCTGCTGATTCTGCCTTTCTTCTGGTGTATCCCGGTCTCGCTGGTTTCGGCGGAGTTGACGACCGCCATGCCCGTCGAAGGCGGTTTCTACCGCTGGACCCGGGCTGCCTTCGGCGACTTCTGGGGATTCCTCGCCGGATGGTGGAACTGGTCAGCTTCGTTCCTGCTGGGCGGCGCCTATGCCGTTTTGTTCGCCGATTATCTCGTCTACGTCTTCCCCAAGATGACCTGGTGGGAGCACTGGCTGATCTCGCTCGGCCTGATCGCGCTGCTGACCTGGGTTAACGTGCGTGGCATTCAGATGGTGGGGCAGGTTGCGACTGCGCTGGAGATTTTCATCTTCGTCCCGGTGATGATCATGGTCGCCATCGGCCTGGCGCACTGGCATCAGAATCCTTTCCATCCCTGGGTCGTGCCGCACCAGGCGACATTCAAAGTGTTCGGCGTCGGCCTCGCCCTGGGGCTGTGGCTGTATTCGGGATACGAACAGCTTTCGACCGTAGCGGAAGAAGTCGAGAACCCGCAGAAGGCGTATCCGCGGGCGCTGGCGCTGGTGGTGCCGCTCTCGATGGCGGCATACTTTCTGCCCACCGTTGCGGGACTGGCCTCGGCAGGAAACTGGCAGCAGTGGCACACGGGATTTTTTTCCGATGCCGCCAGGATCATCGGAGGCCCGTGGCTGGGTACCTGGATGACGCTGGCCGCCGTCATCGGAAATGTCGCGCTGCTGAACAGCACGATCCTGACCACCACGCGCATGCCGTTCGCCATGGCCGAAGACGGATATCTGCCCGATGCTCTGACCCGCAAGCATTCGCGTTATGGAACACCGTGGCTGGCGATCGTCGCCTCGGCCGTGATCTACGCTCTGCTGGCCTGGCAGAGCCTCGGGCAACTGATCTCGGTCTATATCTGGCTGCGCTCGGCGACCACCGTGCTGACCGTGCTTTCAGGATGGAAACTGCGGCGCACGCGGCCCGAACTGGCGCGTTCATTCATCGTGCCCGGCGGCCAGGCGGGATTGCTCTACGTAGTGGCGGCTCCGGTGCTGATGGCGATCGTAGCCCTGCTGGGCGGCGACCGCTTCGCCACCATCGGCGGCGTGATCGCGATCGTGCTGGGGCCGGTTATCTACGCTCTCATTCGCCTCACCGCTAGCCGCACATCGTAGCGCCGGCGTCAAGGCGGCTGTCGCGAGGGCATCCTGCCTCCGCTTCGATGAAGTTGCTCCACAAGCATCATTGATATACAATTGTAATGTATATCCAAGGAGAACCCAATGCGCGTAGCGAAGTGGGGAAACAGTCTTGCGATCCGGCTCCCGGCCGCCGTGGTCGACGCGCTTGAACTGAAAGAGGGAGATGAGATTGAGATACGGACCGGCGACGGCAAGACGTTTGCGGTGAGAAGAGACCGAAGTCGAGAACTGGCCCTGGCCGGACTCCGCAAGCTGCGCCGCAACTTCCCTCACGGATTTGTCTTCGACCGCGAAGAGGCGCATGAGCGATAAGGCGTTCGTCGATACCAATGTGTTGATCTACGCGGCCATCAAAAACGACCCGCGCAGTGAGCGGGCCGAGGAACTGCTTGCGGTTGAACGCGTGACCAGCGTCCAGGTATTGAATGAGTTTGTCTCTGTCGCCCGCCGCAGATATCAGATGCCTTGGAAGGCGCTGAAGGCTGCACTGCAATGGATCCGGATTCTATGCCCTGATCCAGTTCCGCTAACCATCGAAACCCATGACGAGGCGGTAAGGATTTCGGAGCAATACGGCTACAAAATCTACGACTCGCTCATTGTCGCCGCGGCCCTCGAAGCCGGCTGCTCCACACTCTATTCGGAAGATCTCCCACACGCGCAGGTCATCGAGGGCAAGCTGAGCATTCGGAATCCATTTTTCTGAGATCCCCACTCTCCCGGTCCGCCAAGTGCGCCTCCACGTTTTCGGCCATGGCAATATCTTGGTTCTAGCTCACCCAATCCAGCACCTTGTACCAGGCTCCCGCGAACGGCAGGAACCACGGTTTGCCGTTATAAAGTCCCAGCGGAGCGCCAGGGAATGGAATGCCGACAAACGGATTCTCCGGCTTGTCTCCCGCCATCAATGCGGCAATCTTCTGCCCCTGATAAGTCGCCATTGCCACTCCGTGTCCGGCATAGCCGACCGCGTAATACATGCCGTCCATCTGCCCGGCATGCGGCATGATGTCAAACGCAAAGTCGAGCGTACCTCCCCAAACGTATTCCAGGCGCGCATCCCTCAACTGCGGATAGACCCCAATCATGTCCTGCCGCAGGATTTCCGCGCTCCGCCGGATTGTCTGATCATTCTCGGGAAAGAACGCTGCCCGTCCTCCGAACAGCATGCGCCCATCCGGCGTCAGCCGGTAATAGTGCAGATAATTTTTCGAGTCATAAATCATCCGGTTGCGCGGGCTTAATTCCCGGGCCAGCGGCGCCGGAAGAACTTCGGTAGTAATGATGAACGATCCGATGGGAATCAGTTTCTTCCGCAGCGCCGGAGTCGCCGGACCTGTATACCCGCTGGTGCCCACGAACACTTCATGCGCCCAGAGCGGCCCGCGCTGAGTTCGGAGCTTCCATCCCAGTTCGCCGTTGCGGGAGTCGCGCTCAATCGACTCGACCCGCGCATGCTCGAAGATGGCAGCGCCAGCTTTCCGGGCAGCCCGCGCCAGCCCTGCCACATAGCGCGCCGGATTGCAGCCCGCGCTGACCTCATCCACCATTCCGCCGAAATAAATGGTCGATCCGATCTCGCTGCCCAACTCGCTCCGGGGCACGACGCGCAATTTGTGATTGAATTCCGTCTCGATGACCTCCGCCTGGCGCTGGTAATCATCGAAATGCTTCTGCTTGCAGGCGACCTCCAGATGCCCGCAGCGCGAGAAATTGCAAGCGATTCCCTCCTCGCGCACGATCTGCTCCACGCAATCCATCGATGCCAGCGAGGCCGCGTACATGCGCCGGGTCCGTTCCCGCCCATACATCGTGATGAGCTTGTTCACGCCCAATTTCATCCCGGTGAGGACCATGCCTCCATTGCGCGAACTGGCACCCCAGCCGGTCGTATGGGCTTCCAATACGGCCACTTTTGCTCCGCGCTTGGCCAGGGTACGGGCGGCAGAAAGGCCGGTGAAGCCTGACCCGATCACGGCCACGTCCACGGTTTCTGGCAGCGGCCCCGCGCCGTCGGCAGACGGCATTTCAATCGTCGTAAGCCAATAGTTCTGTTCGTTCATGGAATCGCTAATCTGGTAGTTGCGCTCGGGCGCGGCGGCGGTTAGGTAGACGTCCCGTCCACCAGAGTCCGACCTCGTCGCTCCCTATCACAGCACCGCCGTTTCGTGAATCAAACGATCTTCCGTGAATCGCGAGAAATTCAGTAGATCGGCATCAATCAAATCCGTTTTTCCTGTCAGGATCAGATCACTCAATATTTTCCCGGTCGCCGGGGCATGCATAACGCCGTGTCCGCTGAACCCGTTGGCTAGAAAAAAACCGGGTATATCGGATTCACCTAAAATCGGGTGATGATCTGGAGTCATCTCATACAGTCCAGCCCAGGCCCGCTTCGGATTCACCGGGAGATCGGCAAAGCAGGGGACGCGATCGGCAGCCCGAGTCAAAATCTTCTCCACGAATCCGGGATCAAAGTCGGTCTTGAATCCGGCCGTTTCTTCGGGATCGTTCCAGGCCAATAAGAATCCGCGGTTCTCCGGCCGGAAATGAAATCCGTTGGACATATCAATGATCATGGGGGCCGTGTGCGGAAACCGATCAAACGGTTCGCTGGGCACCAGCATCCGTCGCAGCGGTTCGACCGGCAGATCGACTCCAGCCAGTTTTGCCACCTCAGCCGCCCAGGCCCCGCAGCAGTTCACGACTTTCCGAGTGGAGACGGTTCCGGCGCTGCTTTCCACAGCCGCCATCCCTTCTTTGTCGCGCACCAGGGCCACAACCGCCGTATTCTTCTTCAGCGTCGCTCCATGTTCTGTGGCCCACGCCATCAATCCGTTCATGGCGCTGTAAGGATCGACAAACCCGTCCGTCGAACAGAAACTTCCGCCCACGATGTCGTCCCCACGCAGCAAGGGAAACTCGCGTCGAATTTCATCTGCTTCCACCAGTCGGACATTCTTCAATCCCATCGCGACCTGCTTCTCGTAATTCGCCCGCAGATAGGCCATGTGCTGTTCTTTGCTCGCGCAAAACAGATACCCCTGGGGGCGATAATCGCAGGGATGGCCGGTTCGTTGTTCAAAGCTGGCGTAAAACGGGATCGAATACAGCGACATCTGAATGTTCACCGGGGTGGAGAACTGCGCCCGCACTCCGCCCATGCTTTTGCCGGTCGATCCCTTACCCTGCGCCGATTCGCGCTCCAGCACCATGACACGACGGCAGCCCGCTCTCGTCAAATGATAGGCAATGCTCGATCCGACGATTCCCCCACCGATAATGACTACATCCGCAGTCTGCATATCTCAAGCCGAGCGACCGAGCATTCTAGCGCGAACCCCATCCAGTCGTACATGTACCTCCGTTTAACTCGCACGCTGCAACTGACTTTCGCTTCGACCTCGGTAATCTTGTTGCCATTGCCTTTCTCGTCCTAGTCTAAAGACGCATGCCTCTTCGCTGCTTTGTCTTTACCTCCGACCAGGGAACAGCCGCGCTGGTTCGCCAGATTCTGGCCGATCTGGGCGTGGAAACTGATCCCTGCTCCGACGCGGTCGTCGCCGCGGAAAAAATCACCGGCCAGAATTTTCAGATCGTGATCATCGACTGGGATCAACAGCCGGAAGCCGGCTTGTTGCTGACCACCGCTCGCGACCGGAAGGCTTCGGAACGGGCCCTGACCTTGGCTATGGTCAGCGACGAGAAGAACGTTCCAGTGGTGCTCCAGGCGGGTGCGAACTCGATCTTGCGCAAACCGATCGCGGTTAATCAGGCTAAAGACACGCTGACCACTGCCCGCGATCTGCTTCGCGCCCAGCAGGATTCGGCCGCGGGCGTAAGCCACGCGGCGGCCGCGGCAGCTTCAGCGGCGCCGTCCTCATTGCCCACGAGCCTGGAACAAAAAACGAGCTTGCGTGCCGGAGAATTTCTGGTGACGGGACCGGCGAAGCCCGGAGCCCAATTCGAAACGGAATCCGATTCATCTCCGCCCTCCGAACCCTCTGCTGCTATCCCACTGGATCCGCTGATAGATGTAGAGCCGGCGCCTTCTCCGGCGCCCCGAATGAATTCAGAACCATCGCCGCCGTCGCCCGCTGCTTCCGTTGGCGGCGAGACGCGCGGGCTGGAATGGTACTTGAAGACGAGAGTTGCGGCGCGGCCCTCGAGTCCGGCGCCGCCCGAACCAGCAAAGCCCAGAGGAAACCCGGAACTGCTCGGATACGATCAGATTCCCGCGCAGCCGGCACGACCGGTTAAGAGTGGGATTGCGCCAATCGCTCCCGCGCCTAAGCCGATTCCGGCCGCTCCCGACCCGCCGAAACAGACAAGAAAAAACGAGCAGAAAAGTGAGGCCGCGCTCTTCGCCTACATGGACGGTGAGAGCGCCGAGCCGCCTTCGACCTCTCGGCTTCATCTCGGCAAACGGGCCATCTTCGGAGCAATGGTACTGGCAAGCGTGGCGATCGCAGCCACGCCGCAGGCCCCGTGGCACCCGAAAATGCAGGCGCTGTGGCATAGCGGGCAGAAAACCGTAAGAACCTGGCTTAACCCGCAACCGGTAACCGCGGTCCAGGAAGCTCCGCCGGCGCACGAAAATCTGGCCCGTCCCGGGGATGAATACAAGCTTCCGGTCGCCGAAAATATTCCCGACGCCACCACCGATCCTTCGCAGATTCAGGTGGTGCCGGATGTAGATCCCACCGCCAAGAAGCCAAACAGCGATGTGGGTCAGACTGCCGCTCCAACGGACGCATCGCCGGCTGATCAGACGCAGCCGCAAACGCCTCAAAGTCCCGATATTCAACCAGCCCAAACCACGCCTGCGGCCGCCCAGCCGGTCGCGGTCCCTGCTCCTTCGCAACCTCGAGCGGTGACCGTGGTCTCGTTGCCGCCTCAGCCCAGCAGCCCGGCAGTTGCTTTACCGGCGACCGCACCAACCCAGGCGCCTTCCAAGCCTCCGCAATCGCATGATGTTTTCGTAGCGGCCACCGTTCCGCAGAGCTTGAGATCTCAACTGGCCCCGGCCAGTCCCGATCTTGCACCCAAACCGGTGGATGCCGCCTTGCCTTCGATCGAGCCGGTCACCGTCGCCGAATCTGCCGAGCGCGCCTTGCTCGCCGTTCATCCCGGCATGCCTTATCCCGCCAACGCAAAGGGGCAGCAGGGGACCGTAGTCTTGCAAGTCCTGATTGGCCGCGACGGCACAGTGCAGGATGCAAAATTCTTTCAGGGATCGTTTCTCTTCGCGCTCTCCGCGATAGACGGCGTCAAGCAGTGGAAATTCAAGCCTTACATTCTGAACGGACGCCCGGTTTCGGTCCAAACCACTCTGACCATGAAATTCAGGCCGGGTCAATGACGTAAGTTGTTTGTTTTGTTATCGCGGGCAAAAATGCGGGGCGCTCCTGGGCGCTCGCTGCTGCTCCAGCGGCCGTTTCTGTTACCGAAGAGGCTCAAAGTGTGCAGCCGCGCTTTCGCAGAGCGCATCTAGAGATATAATGGAAAGCAGTTCACAGGAAGTACTCCTTCCGGAAGAAGAAGATCACAACAGATGTCGATGAAAATTAAAGCAGCGATCCTTGCCAGCTCGTTTGTCGTCCTACTCTTCGTGGTCGTCGGTTCGATGGGAGGCGTGCATGCCTCCTCGAATGACGGCTCTTACCGGCAATTGCAGGTTTACAGCGAAGTACTCTCGCGCGTGCGCAGTGAGTACGTCGAAGAGCCGAACATTCCCAAGGTGACCGACGGCGCGTTGCATGGATTGCTGGAGTCGCTCGATTCCAATTCCAGCTATCTCACCGCCGACGCCTACAAAGCTTTCAAGGCCCACAAGGCGGAGGGCAAGGCCGGAATCGGCGCAGTCATCTCCAAGCGCTTTGGATACGCGGACGTGGTTTCCGTGCTGCCCGGTTCTCCCGCGGAGAAAGCGGGCATCGAGGCCACCGACATTTTTGAGGAGATTGAAGGCCGCAGCACCCGCGACATGTCGCTGCCCGAGATTCGCGACCTGGTCGCCGGCACCCCGGGATCCACTCTCAATATCGAAGTAGTGCGCGCGCGCCGGGCCGAGCCGCAGAAGATGTCGATCACCCGCGATATCGTCAGCGTTCCTCCGGTTTCTGACAAATTGATGGACGACGGCATCGGCTACGTGAAAGCCGAAGCGCTGACCAAGGGGAAGTCTCAGGAAATCGCCGCCAAGATCAAATCGCTCGAGAAGGCGGGTGCGAAAAAGATTCTGCTCGATCTGCGCAATTGTGCTGAGGGAGACGAAAGCGAAGGCATCGCTGTCGCCAATCTCTTCCTCAATCACGGAACCATCACCTACCTGCAGGGACAGAAATTCCCCCGCGAAGCCTTTAACGCCGATCCGGCCAAGGCCATCACCAATCTTCCGGTTGCAGTTCTTGTGAACCGCAGCACTTCTGGCCCGGCTGAAATCGTGGCCTCCGCGATTCTGGAGAACGCCCGCGGCGACGTGGTCGGAGACAAGACCTTCGGCGACGGTTCGGTCCAGAAGACGATTGATCT
>DASYYT010000157.1:0-42253 GCA_035949755.1 Candidatus Sulfotelmatobacter sp. | reverse complement strand
GCAAATACAACCTGGGACAGCGGTGTGCAGCATTCGGAGACATCCATCCAAGTCGAGTATGCAGGTCCTCCGCTGGAGACTGCGCGCAGTTACTACTGGCAAGTCCGTGTGTCCGACAATCATGGTCACTCTTCGGGTTGGAGCAGCCCGGCACACTGGGAGATGGGATTGCTCAAACCGGATGACTGGCAGGCGAAGTGGATCACACCCAATCTCCCCGAAGATGATGCAAAGTCCAATCCCGCTCCCGTGCTGCGTAAAGAATTCCAAATCGCCAAGAAGGTCCGGCGCGCCCGTCTGTACGCCACGGCTATGGGCCTGTATGAGATCGAGCTAAACGGAAGCAGAGTCGGCGAACAGTTCTTTACTCCTGGCTGGACCGCTTACGACTTCCGCTACCAATACCAGACCTACGACATAACCGGTCTCTTGAATCAAGGGCCGAATGCGATTGCGGCCATGCTGGGAGACGGCTGGTTCCGCGGCCGCATGACCTGGGAGAACAAGACGAACAGCTACGGAACGAAACTGGCTCTTCTCGCCCAGCTTGTTGTCACATACTCCGATGGAACCCACGAAACTTTCGCGACTGACGATACCTGGAAGGCAAACACCGGGGCGATTCGGATGTCCGACATCTATGATGGAGAAACTTACGATGCGAGACTGGAGCCCTCCGGATGGACTCAGCCGAATTTCAACGACTCGAACTGGGAAGGTGTGAGTATCCAGCCTGCGTCGAAAGCAAAGCTGGTCGCATCAGCTGGGCCGCCGGTTGAGGAGGTCGAACAACTCAGGCCGGTGAAAGTTTTCAAGACTCCTGCCGGGGATACCGTTCTCGACATGGGGCAAAACATGGTCGGCTGGATCCGGTTCAAGTTGAGAGCCCCGGCGGGAACAACCGTTACTCTGCGTCATGCCGAAGTGCTCGACCGAGCGGGAAATTTTTACACCGAGAACCTGCGCTCTGCCAAACAAACCATTCGTTACACCGCCAGCGGGCAAGGGGTTGAGACCTATCAGCCGCATTTCACTTTTCAGGGGTTCCGTTACGTCGCTGTCAGTGGCTGGCCAGGAGAGCTAAATCCCGACGACTTCACCGGCATCGTGGTTCATTCGGCCATGGAGCGAACGGGTACGTTTGAAAGTTCCAGCGCACTTCTCAATCAGCTGGAGCACAACATCCTCTGGGGCCAGAAAGGAAATTTTCTCGACGTTCCTACCGATTGCCCGCAACGCGACGAACGGCTGGGCTGGACTGGCGATGCGCAGGTGTTCGCTCCCACTGCATCCTTCAACTACGACACCGCAGCCTTCTATACGAAATGGCTGAAGGATATCGCCCTCGATCAGGAAGACGATGGCGCAGTCCCATTCGTCATTCCAAATGTGTTGTCGCATCAGACGCGCAAAGGCGCAGCCGCTTCCGCAGGTTGGGCGGACGTTGCCGTCATTGTGCCGTGGACCGTATATCAGGCTTTCGGCGACAGGCGGATTCTGGAAGAGCAATATCCGAGCATGAAGGCATGGGTGGAGTATATGCGGCGCCAGGCTGGGGATCGCTATATCTGGAGCAACGGCTTCAGTTTTGGCGACTGGCTGGCGTTCGCCACCGATGACGCGGATTACCCGGGAGCAACCACCGATAAGGATTTCATTCAGACGGCGTACTTCGCGCACTCCACCGCAATCCTCGCAAAAACTGCCCGCGTGCTGGGAAAGGAAGAGGATGCAGACCAGTACGCCGCCCTCGAGGAAAAAATCAAAGCTGCATTTCTGAAAGAATTTGTCACTGCGAATGGAAGAATTTCGCCGAATACACAAACGGCGTACGCGCTTGCACTGGAGTTCGATCTGCTGCCCGAGTCCTTGCGGGCCGAAGCCGCCTCTCGCCTCGCTGCGGACGTCAATAAATTCCAGCATTTGACCACAGGATTCTTAGGAACGCCGGTTCTCTCGAAGGCGCTGAGCGATTATGGCTATCTTGACGAAGCCTACATGCTGCTCAACCGTGAGGAATATCCATCCTGGCTGTACCCCGTCACGAAAGGCGCGACCACCATTTGGGAGCGCTGGGACGGGATCAAGCCGGATGGCACTTTCCAATCTCCTTCGATGAATTCGTTCAATCACTACGCTTATGGCGCGATCGGAGAATGGATGTACCGCGTGGTCGCCGGCATTGCGCTCGATGAGCAGCAACCCGGATACAAGCACATTATGTTCTATCCGCATCCCGGTGGCGGGCTGACCTTCGCAAAGGCATCCATCCAGAGCATGTACGGAAGAGTCTCTTCCGAATGGCAGGTAGTTTCGGGGAAAATGACTTTAAGCGTGGAAGTTCCCGCGAATACGACCGCTACGGTAGTGCTGCCCGACTCAACTTTGCAAGCCGTAACCGACAGCGGAAAGGCGCTCGCCAGCAGCGCAGAGGTGAAGAACGCTCGCCAAGTCGGAAACACCGTCCAATTCGATATCGGCTCCGGAACCTACACTCTGGAAAGTACGCAAGCCCATCGCCCATGAGCCCGCGGCGAGCGCGAATCGGGGGTAAGTCAGGGGTAAATTGTATCCCTTTCTCCGGAGATTGCTGTATTGGTTGCCTAGGGAGAACACGGGACAATTTTCCTGTCGAATCAATGGCGCTGCGCAATTGGATTGATTCCAGTTCGCGAGCTAAGGAAATCCGACAACAAAGCTTAATTGGAGGTTACACATGCGACACGTATTGCTGTTCCTCTCCGTGCTGCTGCTCGGCATATCCTGGGCCGTTGCGCAAACTTCACCTCAAACCAGTTCCACCCCATCCGGTTCGTCCGCTTCAGCCCAGAGCTCGCAAACCTCGGCCGGCGGCGAAACCACCGTCGAGGGCTGCCTGAGCGGCTCCAGCGGAAACTACACTCTGGCTGCAAAGGACGGTACAACCTATCAGCTGACGGGTGACACAGCCAAGCTGAGCGAGCACGTCGGCCATGAGGTGAAAATAACGGGCACCGCAAATTCCGCAGGCTCATCGGCAAATACCGGCGGTGCGGCCGACAACTCAGCGGGAAGCAATAGCTCTGGGAAGTCTCTTCAAGTCAGTTCCGTGAAGCACATTTCCAAAACCTGTGAATCGGGCAGCAGCGGAATGTCTCACTAAATAACAGTGTTGCGCGCAGCTTGAGTCGGATCAGCCCAGCCAATGCTGGGCTTTCTTTCGTCAATACTAAGCGGCGTCGCGCGAAGGCGGGCTGGTGCGGATCGTCTCCGGTTTTCCGTGCGCGGGACGATGAATTTCCTGCTGCAGTGCCGGGCCCTTCTTCAGTTGCGGCAATGCCAGGGGCACGGTCCTCTTCATCCGGATCGATTCGTACAGCGCCTCGACGATCCGGACGTCCATCATGCCCTCCAACCCCGAGGGTTCCGGTTCCTTATCCTTCAAAACGCAATCGGAGAAGTAGTCAATCTCCGCCGCGAACTGGTCGCGCTTGGGGAAGTTCATCTTCTTGGCCTTTTCGCCAATTGTGACCTCGAGCCTGATGCCCTGCGCGTACTCATACGCCGGTGCAGCCCGCAACTCGCCTTTGGTTCCCAGCAGCGAGTACCGGCTGACATCGGCAGCCCCAAAACTGCAGGTGAATGTCGCCAGCCGTTCATGCGGAAAACGCATGACTGCTGAAACCATTTCTTCCACTCGGGCGAACCGGCTCTCCGGCTTGCTGGCAGCCACCGCCGAGACCTCGATCGGCTCGGAACGAAACAAATATCGCGCCGCGTTGATGCAATACACTCCCATGTCGTAGAGAGGTCCGCCGCCGCGAGACACGCTTTCCCTCACACGGACGTTGTCATCCTTGACATCCTGCGAAAACTCCGACGCGAACAGGCGCAGGTCGCCCAGTTTCCCGCTATTGGCCAAAGCGATCGCTTTCAGGTTTCCGGCTTCAAAATGCAGGCGGTACGCAATCATCAGCTTCACCCGATTTTGCCGCGCCGCATGAATCATTGCCTGGCAGTCTTCTGCGGTGACCGCCATGGGCTTCTCGCAGAGAATATGCACGCCCGCGGCGGCTGCTCGCACCGCATAATCCCGATGAAGGTGATTGGGCACGGTCAGGTAAACGGCGTCCACATTAGACAGAACTCGCCCGTAGTCGTCATACGAATACAGGTGTTCCAGCCTGTACTTCTTGCCCAGAGTCTTCAGTTTTTTCGCGTCTCCCGATACCAGGGCAAAGAGTTCGGACTTGCGCGCACTTCGAAACGCCGGGAGCACAGCCACCTGTGAAATGTGACCCAACCCGACCACTGCGTAGCGAACTGTGCCGTTTGACGGGCGCCGACTCATACCGCTCCTAAGTCTCGTTATTTACTGCACCACTCCATCAAGAATAGATGCAGTTTCAGTGGGTAAGGGCAAGCTCTGATTGCGTGCCGGCACCAGGTACGGCAGCACCATCGCCGAGGAAAATAAATACGGCTAGAGGAATCATCGTAAGCGTAGCGTGAGGGATATCTCTCAAACGTCTACAGATTCGCAACGATAGTTTTGTCCCCGACGGTCGTCCTAAAAAGAGACTGGCGAGTCCAAGGCAAGGCGCAAAGCTCAGCCTGCCGCCAGGCGGTGAGACATGCCGGCGCCCCGGGAAGTGGTTGCGGTTCGGAAGTTCATTTTCCCCTCCCTACTTTTTTCAGTGCTCTGTTGCTTACTGACTCCTGTCTCAGCGCAGACCAGTGTTAACGACGTGCACATCGTGCCCCGGCAGACCACCCCAAGTTTGGCGACGAATTCAATCCCGGTCCTCAAGAATCCGGGGCTTCACGTGATTAAAACCGACGTGAAACTCGTGTTAGTTCCCGTCAGCGTGACCGATCCCATGCAACGCTTTGTGACCGGACTCAGCCAGGACAACTTTGAGGTGTTTGAAGATAAGAAGCCGCAGACCATTCGAAATTTTTCCAGCGAAGACGTACCTATCTCGGTCGGCGTGGTCCTCGACAACAGCGGCAGCATGGCCGACAAGGTCGACCGGGTGCGCGACGCTGTCAATGCATTTTGCGACTCCGCCAATCCCGAAGATGAATTCTTCATGATCTCTTTCGGTGATGTTCCTCACCTGGCCGTCGACTTTACCAGCTCCACCGATGACGTCGAGAAAGAACTCCTTTTCCTCCGTCCCAGGGGCCGCACTTCTTTGCTGGACGCGATTTATATGGCGCTGGCGAAGATGAAGCATGCCAGATACGGCAAGAAGGCTCTGTTGATCGTCTCTGATGGAGGCGACAATCACAGCCGTTATGGCGAGAGAGAGGTCAAGTCCCTGGCCAAAGAGTCCGACGTGATGATCTATTCCATCGGCACCTTCGATCGCTACGTCCCAACTCTAGAAGAGGCGCGTGGTCCGGCGCTGCTCTCCGAGTTGGCGGAACCCACCGGGGGTCAATCTTTCACACTCGACAATCCCAACGATATGCCAACCGTCGCTCGGCACATTGGGCTCGAGTTGCGAACCCAGTACGTGCTGGCTTATCGGCCGCAAAGTTCAGCGCACGACGGAAAGTTCCGTAGGATCCGAGTGAAATTGAAGTTGCCCCGGCACTTCATCTTCCTGCAGGCGCATGCCAGAAGCGGTTACTTCCCATCGGCGGAATAATCGCGGTTCTGGCCGACAACTGTACATCCATTCCGTGGCATCAAAACCGCCGCACGCCAGAGCGTTTGCCCATCCCGCGCTGGTAGCATTCGCTGCTTGTACCTAGTTTGGTGCGTCCTTATGCGATTGTTGTTCTTCGGCATTTTATTTTGCTCAGCATTGACTTTTGCACAACTTGCTCCCCAAGCTCCCCAGGCCGCCTACGAAGGCCAGAATGTGAGCGCTATCTCGCTTATCGCCAATCCACATCGTGATCTCACCCCCCTTTATCCTCTGGTAACGCAAAAGGCTGGAATGCCGTACTCCCAGGAAAAAATCAAGGAAAGCTCCCAGGCCTTGCAGAAGGCGGGAGCCTTTCCTCAAGTACGGGTCAGCGTTGAGCCAGAAATTTCAGGATTGCGCGTCAACTTCTTATTGGAGCCGGCATATTATCTTGGCGTCGTCGAGTTCCCGGGAGCCGGAAAACATTTTTCTTACACGCGCCTGCTGCAGGTTGCCGATCTTCCCGACGAAGACCCCTACGATCCATCGCGCGTCCCTATCGCTGAAAACGCTCTTCGGGACTTCTTGCACAAGAATGGATATTTTCAATCGACGGTTCACGCGGAACGCAAGATTGATGATGAAGATCAGCTCGTCAATATTACCTTCGACGTCGTTATGGGAAAGCAGGCCCGCATCGCGTCGGTGCGCATGGAGGGGCCGAATCAGTCGGAAGATGCACACCTGCTGCACGAGGTGCGGGGGTTACCGGCGCGGCTCACCGGTGCTCTGCTGAAACCTGGCAAAACCTACAATCCATCGCGGTTGAATGCTGCCAGCCGTCTCATCAAGAAGACGCTGATCAAGCAGCATCGCTTGGCCAGCAGCGTTCGCGAAAATCCTCCCCAATATAACGCCCAGACAAATCGAGTCGCCGTCTCATTCACGGTCGAGCCAGGTCCGCTGGTTACCATCCGCACTGTGGGCGCACGGGTTACCTGGATTCCCTTTCTTGCCGGCCGGGAGATGAAAAAGCTCGTTCCCATCTATTCGGAAGGCAGTGTGGATCGCGACCTGGTGGAAGAAGGCCAGAATAACCTGGCCGACTACTTCCAGCAGAAAGGTTACTTTGACGTCAAGGTCGCCACACAGTATGCGAAAGGTCCAGACCGGATTCTCATTGTTTACAAGATTGACCGGGGCCGGAAATACAAAGTCGATCGCATTTCCCTCAACGGAGACTATTCGATTTCCTCCGACCAATTGATGCAACAGGTCACCGTGAAGAAGTCGCACATCTGGACGCACGGGCGCGTCAGCCGAAAACTCCTGAAGCAAAGCGCACAAAATATTGAGGCGTTGTACCGCGATCGCGGCTACGAAGACGTCAAGGTCACTCCCCGCACGGTAGATCGCGGGCCAAAGATCGATGTTGCTTTCGACATAGAAGAAGGCGCGCAGACCCTGGTCGACGATGTTGAAGTCTCAGGCAACCACCACATCCCCTTCGCTCAGCTTACCGCCCCCAAGGGATTCCAGCTGCGCGCCGGCGTGCCTTACTCGCCGCGCAAGCTGACGGATGATCGCAACCGCATCGAAGCCACCTACCTGGATCGCGGATTTCTCAATGTGGAGGTGAAGACAAAGGTCGACCATGTCCTGGGCGACGCCAATCGCGTCTACGTAACCTATGCGGTCAGCGAGAACCAGCTGGTGCGCGTGAGCCAGGTCGTCTACCTGGGTCAGAAAGTGACGCGACTCTCCTTACTTACAAAAACCGCCAAAATTCCGGCCGAATCCCCCATGCGCCGCGCGCAGATGCTCGAAGCTGAGAGTCGCCTGTATGACTTGAGCATCTTCGACTGGGCCAGCGTAGGTCCGCGAAAGCCCATCACGGTTCAGTCTGACGAAATGGCCCTGGTGAAAGTGCACGAAGCCAAGCGCAACGAAATCACCTACGGTTTTGGCTTCGAAGTCTCGCACCGGGGCGGAAACATTCCTACCGGCACTGTGGCCGTTCCTGGAGGCGGAGGAGCGATCGGTCTTAATGGCTATCAGATCGCACCCAGCCAGTCCACCTTTGCCAGCCCCCGCGGCCTGATTGAATTCACTCGCCGCAACATCCGTGGTCTGGCCGAAACGGCGAGTGCCTCGATACTTTTGTCGCGGCTCGATCAGAGAGCTCTCACTACTTACGGACAGCCGCACTTTGTTGGATCGCAATGGCAGTCGTTGACGAGTTTCTCTCTGGAACGTAACAGCGAAAATCCCCTGTTCACCGCCGCTCTCGGCGACGCCTCTTTCCAAGTGGAAAGGGTAATCAGCGCCAAGACGGACACCCGCCTGCAGCTCCGCTACGACTACAACAAAACCGATCTGTCGCACCTCATCGTTTCCGCTCTGGTGCTTCCGCAAGACCGGAACATACGTCTTTCCACGGTCTCGGCGACGCTTATTCGCGACACTCGCGACAAGCCGCTCGACGCACATCATGGCATGTATTCAACCATCAATCTGGGGATCACTCCCACCGCCTTCGGATCAAGCGCGAACTTCGCAAAGTTGTTCGCCCAATACGCGTTTTACAAGCCCGTGCGCTCTACGGTCTTCGCCAACAGCATTCGTCTGGGACTCGCGTCGCCCTTCGCCAGCAGCTTTGTGCCGACCAGCCAACTGTTCTTCTCGGGGGGCGGAACTTCGTTGCGCGGCTTCCCGATCGATGAGGCCGGACCTCAACGCCTGGTGCCGTTCTGCAATGTATTGCAAGGCCAGTCCGGTTGCGTGAATATCACCGTTCCGGTAGGCGGCCGCGAGTTGTTCATCCTGAATTCAGAGCTTCGCTTTCCGCTCCACCTGATGAAGGCGCTGGGTGGCGTGGTCTTTTACGATGGCGGCAATGTCTACAGCGCAATCAATCTCCCCAGCTTCGTCAACAATTACACGAATACCGTCGGCTTTGGTCTTCGCTACGCTACGCCAATTGGCCCCATCCGCTTCGACATTGGACGCAATCTGAACCCCGTCACCGGCATTACTCCCTGGCAGTACTACATCACGGTAGGGCAGGCCTTTTAGGAATCCTCATGAGTGTAAAACGCAAAATCGGTTGGACCCTGGTGGGAATCGGAATCTTCCTCGTATTAGTTGTCGCGGCGGGATACTTCTATCTGCGAAGCAGCAGCTTCCAGCAGTTCGCTCTTCATAAAATCGTTGAGAAGGCCGATGAAGCCACCGGCGGCAAAGCCGAAATCGGCGGTTTGGATTTCAAACTTTCGACTCTTACCGCTCACCTCTACAACATAACTCTGCACGGCACCGAGAGCCCCACGCAGCCTCCGCTGCTCCATGCCGACAAGCTTACCGTCAGTCTCAAGATCGTTTCTGTACTGCATCACAAGGTACAGCTGTCGCAGCTCCTCATCGACCATCCCGTCGCGTATCTACAGGTCAACCAGCAGGGAAAGAATAATCTTCCCACCGCTCCGCCCAGCCCAAGCAGCAGCCACACCAGCGTTTTCGATCTTGCAGTTGGGCACGCGCAGCTCACGAATGGCGAGCTCAATTACAACGATCGGAAAACTCCCCTTGAAGCCGACCTATACGATCTGCAAACCGACATTCATTTCGCCTCTCTAGCCAAGCGCTACGACGGAAATCTTTCGTACGACAACGGTCACTTACAGTACGCGCACCATGCGCCGCTCCCGCACAACCTGAATCTCAAATTCAGCGCCACCCCAGATCAATTCGACGTGAGTTCCATGACGTTGAAGGTTGGTTCTTCCGAAGTGCTTCTGCACGCGCGGCTGACAAACTATTCAAGTCCGATCGCCGACGGCAACTATCAAATCCGAATTCACACTCAGGATTTCGCCTCGATGTCTCCTTCGGTCAAGCCGGCCGGCGACGTCTCACTCGACGGCAAGCTCCACTACCAGGCGGTCCCGAACCAACCCTTACTTCGCAACGTTGCAATCGGTGGCCGATTAGCCAGCGAGGTTCTCACCGCGGTGCGCTCCGGCAACCGCATCGAAGTGCGGAGGCTTCAGGGGACTTACCGTTTAGACAGCGGCAATCTTGAGCTCACGAATCTCAGCCTGGACTCCATGGGTGGACGCATCACAGCCGACGCCCAGATGAAGCACATCGATGCCGCACCCCAAGCCCGTGTGCACGCCTCGCTCGCTAACATTTCGCTGAAGGCGCTGCAACACTCTTTAGGGACGCAGGCAAACCAAACTGTAGCGCTTTCCGGAACCCTCCGCGGAAATGTCGATGCCGCCTGGAAAGGTTCCATCAGCAATCTTCGTGCGCACTCCGATCTCTTTGTGCAAGCCGTGGCCAGCAGCCGCGCGAATCCTTCGGCCAGGGAAGTCCCGGTTCACGGCGCCATCCACGTGGCCTATGACGGCGCGCAACAAACGATTAATGTGCGCGACACCGCAGTCCACTTGCCGTCTGCAACCCTGACCGCGCAGGGATCGATCAGCGATCATTCGAACCTGCAGTTACACGTAGTGGCTGACGATTTACACCAGCTGGCGGCACTCGCTTCTTCTTTCCGTTCCACGCAAACCGCGCCGCCCGCGGTCTCCGGTTCGGCAACGCTCAATGCTTCCGTACAAGGCTCGATGAAAAAGCCGGCGATCACGGCGCAATTGGATGCGCAAAATCTGCAGGTCGAAGGCAGCCGGTGGAATACCGCGAAGGTTACGATGCACGCGACGCCTTCCCGCGTAGTCATCGACAACGTGTCGCTGCTCAACGCACAGCGTGGGCAGGTCAACCTGACGGCCAGCGTCGGATTGAGGCACTGGTCTTACCAGCCCTCAGCGCCCATCCGCGCTCACCTGGATGCCAGGCAGTTGCGTCTCTCCGACCTGCAGCAGTTGGCGAAAAAAGACTATCCGATTTCCGGCGATCTCTCCGCCAACCTGAATCTTTCCGGCTCGCAACTGGAGCCGGTCGGATCAGGATCAATGCAGATCGCGAAGGCCCGGGCCTATGGCGAGCCGATCCAGACCCTGGCGGCAAAATTTCAGGCGCAAAACGGCTCCATCGTTTCGACCCTGAATGTCTCGGCTGCCGCCGGCGCCATCAACGCCAACCTTACCTACACTCCAAAAACCAAGGCCTACAAAGTGCAGCTGAAGGCCCCGTCGGTGCTGCTGCAAAAGCTTCGCACGGTGCAGGAGAAAAATCTTGATGTGAAAGGCACGCTCAAGGCCTCCGTGAACGGCGCCGGCACCGTAGACGATCCGCAACTGGTGGCAAGCCTGCAGTTGCCCCAACTGCAGATCCGCCAGAATACAATTTCCGGATTGAAAGTGGACCTTCGGGTGGCTCAGCACCGCGCCAACCTCAACGTCGATACCAGCGTATCGCAAGCCTCTATTCGCGTTCGTTCAACCACCGCTCTCACCGGCGATTACGAGACCGAAGCTTCCATTGATACAAGTACCATCCCTCTTGCCCCGCTTGCAGCCACGTATGCACCCAGCATCCCTCAAGGATTTCAAGGCCAGGCCGAATTGCACGCGACTGTGAAAGGTCCGCTGAAAGACAAATCCAGGCTTGAGGCGCATTTGTCCATACCTGTTCTAGAAGCCAAGTACCAGGCGCTGCAAATCGGCATCGTACGACCAATTCGCGCCGATTACGCCAACTCAGTGGTGACCCTCCAGCCGGCTGAATTGAAGGGCACAGGCACATCTCTTCGGGCGCAAGGCCGCATACCGCTTGGCAAAGGCGGATCTCCTACGCTCACCGCCCAAGGATCCATTGATCTCCGCATTGTGCAAATCGTCGCACCCACGGTACAAAGCGGCGGCATTCTCGCGCTCGACGTCCACTCCACAGGGACAGCAATCCAAGGCCAATTGCAATTTCAGAACGTGGCCATGACGACGCCCGATGCTCCAATTGGGGTTGAAAACCTGAATGGCACGATGGACATCGCAAACGACCGCCTTCAGGTCGCGAAGATGACCGCCCAAGTGGGCGGCGGGCAGGTTTCTTTGGGAGGATCTATTGTCTACAAGCCCAGTATCCAGTTCAATCTTGCGGTGCAGAGCCAGCATGTGCGCCTGCGCTACCCGCAAGGACTGCGGTCGGTGCTGGACACGAACCTCGCCTTCATCGGCACCAGGCAATCGTCCGTCTTGAGCGGGCGCGTGCTTATCGACAGCCTTTCGTTCACTTCCGATTTCGATCTTTCAAAATTCGCGGATCAATTCAGCACGGCCAATACCCCAACCCAGCCCGGATTTGCGGATACCGTCAAGCTCGCCGTCAACGTGCAAAGTCAAAGCAGCTTGAATGCGGTCAGCTCGCAGGTCAGCATTTCGGGCCAGGCTGTGCTGCAAGTCGGCGGCACGGCCGCAGACCCTGTGATCACCGGGCGAACCACGCTGACGTCCGGAGAATTGTTTTACCGCAATCTCCGCTATCAGCTGCAGCGAGGCGTGATCACATTTGACGATCCCAACCAGACGCATCCTGTGCTCAATGTGTCGGTGACCACAATCGTCGAGCAGTACAACTTGACTCTCACACTTCGCGGTCCTCTCGACAAGCTGACAACCCAGTATGTTTCCGACCCGCCCCTGGCGACAGCCGACATTATCAACCTCGTCGCTCGTGGCAAGACCACCGAGGAGCAAGCCGCCAGCAGCCAGAGCACCGATTCGATGATTGCCTCGCAAGTGGCCGGGCAACTTAGCAGCAGCGTGCAAAAACTTGCGGGAATTTCCAGTCTGCAGATTGATCCCACGCTCGGCGGCTCCAACCAGAATCCTTCTGCGCGCATCGCCATTCAGCAGCGTGTGACCAAGAATCTGTTGTTTTCTTTTTCCACCGACGTGACTCAGCCCGGAAGCGAGATCGTGCAAGGGGAATATCAGCTCAATAAGCGCTGGTCCGTGAATGTGGAACGCGATCAGCTCGGCGGCGTATCCGTGGATGGCCGGTACCACACGAAATTTTGATCGCCGACGAGCGAATCATGACGTGATGGTCATGATCTCGACGTCGCCCTGCTTGCTTTCGCAATGCACCAGCACAGAATCTCCACGGCGCTCCAGCAACAGGTCCACCGCTGCTTTGCCGCATCGCAGATTGCGGATCGACAGCTGGGATATCCCTTCCGGAAGAACCGGCCGGTCGAATACGATGCGCCCCCTTTCAGCGATGACGGAAACCCCGAGACACCCCTCCAGAATCAGGAACGGCGCCGCAGACGCCCAAGCCTGCGGCGAACAGGCCACCGGGTAGAGCGTCGGCCCTTCGGTTGGCCGCCTCTTTAACCCGCAGAATAGTTCCGGCAAGCGGTGCAATTCCACCTCGCCGCTCAAATCCAGCAGGGCAAGCAGGATCTGTCCTGCCATATTCTTGTAACCGAATTTCGCCATGCCACTCGCGATAATCGAATTATCGTGCGGCCACACCGACCCGTTGTGATAGGACAACGGATTGTAACGAGCCTCGTTGCTGGCCACGGTGCGAATGCCCCAACCCGTAAAAAAGTCCGGACTCATGAGCGTGTCGGTTACAACCCGGGCCCGTTCCGTCGATGCAATTGCGGTGAACAGCGCATGGCCCGCGTTGGAAGTGCGCACCCGGCACGGATTTTTCCGACCGTCCAAAGCCAGCGCATACGTTCCGAGCTCGTTGCACCAGAACTTTTCCTCGAAATTCGTCCGCAGCGATTCTGCCTGGATCTCCAGTTCGCAGCACTGATCCACATTTCCCAGGACGCGGGTCATTTTGGCGGCGGCCAGTTTCGCCGCGTACACGTAGCCTTGCACTTCGCACAAAGCAATGGGCGGCGCGGCTATCTTGCCGTCGGCGTGGAACACCGAATCGTCTGAGTCTTTCCACCCCTGCTGCACCAGCCCTTTGCCCGAATGCCTCGCGTACTCCACAAACCCGTCACCATCCACATCTCCATATTCATCAATCCATTTCAGAGCCCGTTCCACATGCGGCCACAACCGTTTCAAAAATCCTTGGTCCCCGGTATGCTCGAAATAAGCCCCCGCGAGCATTACAAACAGCGGCGTCGCATCCACGCTCCCGTAGTAACGTCCGAAGGGGACTTCTCCCAACGCGGTCATCTCGCTGTGCCGCATCTCGTGCAGAATCTTTCCCGGCTCGGAGTCCGCAACTGCATCCACCGAGTCGGCTTGCGTTGCCGCCAGAAACTCCAGTACGCCCTTGCCGATCTCCGGGTTCAGCCACATCGTTTGTAAAGCAGTGATAATGCCATCGCGCCCAAATACCGTGCTGAACCACGGAACGCCCGCATAGGGATAATTGCGCTCCGGGTTCCCGGCAATCATCATCTCCAGGTCTGACAAGGATCTGGCGATCCAGTCGCTGAAACGGGAGTTCGAACTGCTGATTTGCGGAAACGCTTTAGAGATTCCCGCCAGCTCGAAACGGGCCGAGGAAAGCGCCTCGCTGTAGCCGGTGAAGTTGCGCGAGCCCTCGCTGTTGCAGGCGATTTCCACCTGAAGCGTCAACTGCTCCTTCGGCCGAAGCGTGATTTCAAATTCGAGCCCCGCTCCCCCAATGCGTCCCGGCGCAACATCAGTGCGGATCGCGGTTTCGCGCACTACGCGGTCCAGCCCTTCATACACCAGCGTGACCGAATTGCTGTCGACTCGAGTGTCCAGCCGTCGGCCCTTGCGTTCTCGCGCCGTGCCCCGTACTTCAAAAATATCGGCAAAATCCGCATCAAATCCGAGATGAAGCGGGATGTCGAGATCCTCCAACCCGTGATTGACGAACAGCAGCTTCTCGAAACACGAGTCATGCCACAAAAAACGCGAGCGCACCAGATGCAGCACTCCTCGATGGATGGCAATGGCTCCTTCCCGGAAAACGTCGAGGTTCGCCAGGTCGGCGGTGAACAGGAAGTTATTGGTCGCTACCGTCGAACTCAGAAGCAGGGGGCGCGCATTCCACAGATCCAGCGACAATGCCGAGAGGTGCCGCGTCCCGTCATAGAACAATCCTTGCTCTCCCAGTCCGGACGTCTGCACGTCGCCCAGCCGGTCGAATACAAAAAACATCCTTCCGTACTTGAGCACCCGGGCGCGATCGTCTGCCCGGGAGGCGGTGGTCGCTATGTAGTACTGGGCGTTTGCGATTCCACTTCCATCCAATTCAACACTCCCTCTTCGACCCCCATGGAGGCCGAGGCCGACTTTGGATGAATCAGCTTTTGATAGATATTCAGGTAATTTCTTGCCATCTGGTCGTCCGTGAAGTTTAGCTCGAAATGCCGGCGGCACGCGCGTCGGTCGAAATCGCGGGCCTTGCTCACCGCCTCTACGGCTTCGCCAATATCCTGAACCAGAAAACCGTTCACTCCGTCCAGGATAATCTCTGGGACGGAACCGCACGGGTACGCGATCACCGGCGTGCCGCATGCCATCGCTTCGATCATCACTAAACCAAACGGTTCCGGCCATTCAATAGGAAACAGCAGGGCCATGGCATTGCCCAGGAACTCGCTCTTGTCCGCGCGTCCGATCTCGCCGACGAACTCAATCAGCGGATGTTCCAGCATGGGCTTGATCTTTTGTTCGAAGTAGTCTCGATCGACGCGATCGATTTTCGCCGCGATTTTCAGCGGCATCTCCGACCTGATCGCGATTTCAATCGCGTCGGGTAATCCTTTTTCCGGCGATACCCGCCCCAGGAATGCGAGGTAACCGCCACCGGATTCGTTCCACGTCAGCAAGTCGGGGGGCATCCCATGATGCACCGTTCCGACCCAATTAGCCCAGGGTAACGGTTCTTGCTGCGACTTCGAAATCGAGATCAGCGGTATTTCCCTGAACTCCCGATAGAGCGGAAGCAGGTCGGGAATATCCAGGCGCCCGTGCAGCGTGGTGATACAGGGAACCTGTTCGCGGCGGCTGCGGATGAAATGAAAGTAGTCAACATGAAAATGAACAAGATCGAAATCTTGCGCCAGGTTCAACACCTCTTCGATCATCAGGATGTGGTGCGCCATCGGATCGACACAGTCGGGATCTGTGCGCAGCGCTGCCTTGCAACACGGTATCAAGCGCGCGTTGGTCACTGAGTCGCCGCTGGCAAACAGGGTGACTTCGTGCCCGAGCTCCACAAGCTTCTCGGTCAGCCAGGAAACGACTCTTTCAGTTCCACCATAGCATCTAGGGGGGACGCTCTCGTAAAGCGGCGCAACCTGGGCTATCCGCATCCAATGGGCTCCTTTTCCCTTGCAAGTACTTACTCACACCTCGGCCTTCGAATCGTGCCCTCTTCGAAACGGAGATTCGAGGCCGCTCTGTTGAGATGTTTTCTATGGCCTTGTGGTTGGCGATACCGCGGCAACTGCTTCACATCCTACGAATTCGCAACCTTTGATCCTGCGCCAGCACCCTCCAAAAACCGAAGTCGTGACCGGCGACGACGTGGAAAGAGCCAAACCATCGCCCGACATCTTTACATGCTTGCGGACAGCGGTTGGGCGTTCCGCTGGATGACTGCATCGTGATTGGTGACAGTGCCTGGGATTTGCTCGCCGCGGGACGCAAAAATGCCTTGGGTGTGGGACTCCTCTCTGGCGGCTATGGCGAGGAGGAACTGGATCGCGCCGGCGCATTCCGTGTCTACCACGATCCTGCCGACTTGCTGATGCACATCGAGCAGCTGGGTTTTTCCAGCATCTGAAGCCTTCCCGACCCACTAAAGCTACCGTAAATTATTGCAACCATTAACCATCAGGGATTGTCCCCTCGCGCTTACGGTAGCCGCCGTATTGTTCGTCTTCCCACCTTTTTTCTAGAGTAGATCGTCAGCCGTAAGCTGAATGATGCATTGCAATAGCCTGGCTTCCTCCCTCCGCTCGTAGCCGTTGGCCTTATCAAACTGAGGTCTGAAGGACTATGAGTGTATTCGCGCCCCGCCCTGATCGCTCCACACGGCTTTCTCAAGCTCTGGTCTTAATACTGATATCGGCAGCAATCTCGGCATCAATTGCCTGCGGAACCAGTTCAATGAAAACCAGCACTACGGCGCCAGCGCCTGCGCCTCCGCAACCCAATTACCCGTCCATTCCGCCGGAAGCGATCACGTGGCCCATGTCCAATCCCGCGGCCAGCCAGTATCCCGCACCGCCGGCTGAGGACGAAACCACAGCTCCATGGAAGGGTGGCTCTAACGATTTCCCTCTGAGTGTCTCCAGCCCTACGTCAAATGCCACCGTGACTTCGCCCTTGAACGTGGTCGCATCGGCGACGCCGAAGAATCCTATTTTCTTCATGCGAGTGTATGTAGACAATCTCGCTGTCTATTTCACCTTCGACCATTCGATCAATACTCAAATCTTTTTGGCCACGGGCACGCACACCGTGACGGTGATGGCGGAAGACAAGCAGGGTTACATTTCGGCGACGCCCTTGCAAGTGAACGTGACTGCCCAGGCGCCTTCGACGAATGGACAGACGCTGATCAGCGGTATTCAAAACATGCCCGGATGGCAGTCGTGCGGGGGCCTGTTTCCCCCGGGCTCTGGCCGGGCTGGGCAGATTTGCGCCGCCGGTGGCGGAACCCCCAACTCCACGCTCACGCAAAACGTTTCTTCACCCGCCATGGATGGAAGTTCGGCTAAATTCAGCATGGCTCCCTCCTCCCCCGCCTGTCCCCACTACTGCAACATGCTCTACTTCAACCCCGTCGCCGGGGGCAACAATGTCAGTCACTTCGTTTACGACTTGTATTTCTACATTGATAATCCCGACGCTCCGCAGGCACTCGAGTTTGATCTGAATCAAACTTTCGGCGGCCAACGCTGGGTCTGGGGCTCGGAATGCAACTTCAAAGCCGACGGCGTTTGGGATATATGGGACGACGCCCCCAACACTGGCTGGGAACCCACTACCATCCCCTGCCAGGCGTTTCAGCCCAATACCTGGATTCACCTGGTATGGACCGTCGAGCGCGTTGGAAACCAGGTGCATTACATCAGTCTCGTAGTCGGAGATCAGACTTATAACGTCGATACTTTCTATCCCAATCAGCAGAATTGGACTTTGGAAGAAATCGATAACGCATTTCAGATGGATCTGGACGCCGTGGGCACGCCTTATAACGTCTGGCTCGATAAGGTGAATTTAACGGCGTATTAAGAGTTTGGCATAGGGAAAGAGAGGCTCTTTCCGTGGACTGTACAACTTGATTAACGCGTAGTAGTGACTGGGCTCCTGACCGCTCTCGGATGCTGGTCTTCTACGAAATTTGCTGAGCATCGGAGAGGCGACATGCGGGGGCAAAAAACCTTTGGTAGCACCGGGCGATATACGGTGACGGCGTCCGTGATCGCGATTGGCGTCGTGCTTTCGGTTTGGGCCGGCTGTTCGGGACTCCCGAAAAATGTTGCCAACTGCCCGGTCACACCCACTCCCCCCGCCAACACTTCGATCGTTCCGCCAGCCGCAGAACCTCCTCCAGCGGCTCTCTGTGGATTCCCGCTGAGCATCACGAGTCCGGCGAACGGCGCCAGCGTCAGCTCGCCTGTTCCCATCATCGCGGCTGCGACTCCTCCTGATCCGATCTACATCGTGCGCGTGTATGTCGACGGCCTCGCCGTGCTTTATACGCCCAACCAAACAGTCAATCAGTTGATCTGGATGCCCGACGGACAACATACCGTCGAAGTCGTCGCCGAAGATACTTCCGGCTACATCGCCACCACTTCCATGCAGCTGAATGTGACTAGCCAGGAACCGGGCGCGATGAAGATTCAGGATATGCCGAGTTGGGTTTCCTGCTCAGCGGTGATAGGCACCAATAACACCTGCGCCGCCGGCCTCGGTACCGCCGAATCGACTCTCACTCTTGATCAGGCCACCCCGTCTCTGGATGGCTCCGCCGCGAAGTTTACCCTCGGCGGCAGTCACCCTTACTCCAACGAACTCTACTGGACGCCTCTCGGAGGCGGTGCCAGCGTTAGCCACTTCACTTATGACCTGTGGTTCTACATCGATAACGGGAACGCCCCGCAGTCTCTGGAGTTCGATGTCAATCAGGCCTTCGGCGGCACTCGCTGGACCTGGGGCAGCCAATGCGACTTCGACGACAGCCACCAGTGGAACATCTGGGATCCTCTGAATGGCGTGTGGCGCGACACCGGGATTCCATGCAACCACTTTCCTTCCCAAACCTGGATTCATCTCATATGGCACTTGGAACGCGTCGGCAACCAAGTCCACTACATCAGCCTGGACGTTGACAATCAGAGCTACACGGTTGACACCTACTACACCGCGCAGCCGAATTGGTATCAGGAAGAAATCGACGTCGCCTTCCAGATGGATGGAAACTGGGAGCAGCAGCCCTACACGGTTTGGCTCGACGAAGTGAACCTGCTGGCGAACTGAATTCCGCAAAGTCGCTTTGCTACAGGAAATGGTCAGTTTTTTTACAGAAAATCTTCGATGCCTCCCGCGGCTTTCGCAGCATTAAGCTTTTCCTGAGGAGGCCGACCATGCCCGAAAGAAAAACTTTGGAACGTGCTCATGAAGACGCTCGCGAAGGTAAGTCCCCCAGCACCCAAGCTGGCGAATTTGTCCGTGAGGAGATGCATCACATCCGCGAAGGCAAGCATGGCGCGGCCTCGCCCCAGCAGGCCATTGCGATTGGACTGTCCAAAGCCCGGCGGGCCGGCGTAAACCTGAAGCCGCCCAGCAGAGGCAAAGCCTCTGCCAGCACCACCAAAAAGGCGGAGCGCGATTACAGCCGGGGACAAAGTCATTCCCGCCGCACGCCTTCAAAGACGCGTTCCCGCGCCACCAGTGGTGCGCTGAAGAAGGAGGGCCGCGCCGCCGCTTCGCACCGCGCATTGTCACGGCAGGCTCGCAGCTCCGCCCGCAAACGCGGCTCCAGATCGCGTCATAACGCGGCGATGAAAGCCCGCCGGACTCGACGAGCACGGAGAAGCTGACGAAATCTGCGTCCAGGAGGTTCCGATGATCCGAAAACTCAAGTCCGGCCAGTACCGTTTGTACTCGCGCAAGAAGAATGCCAAGACCGGCAAGCGGCGCAATCTCGGAACCTTCTCGACCCGGCGCGCAGCCCAGGAGCACGAAAAAGCAGTGCAATATTTCAAGCACCATTGAAAGGTGTCAGGCATGTCTGCGGCAAAAAACCCAGGCAAGAAAACGTCAGCCAAGCAGAGGCGATGGGTCGCCAAGGTTAAGACCGACTCCACTCACCCGCCCGCAGGTCTTTTCACCAGGGATGCTGCTACGATTGCTCGCACTCTCGCTTCGCACCGGGTCTCGCCGAAGGGACCGGGCTCGGGCATGCGGATGCTGACCTATTTCATTAATCGCGCCGGACGCGGACTCAGCCCCACCAGACGCGCCGAACTCGAAAAAGCAAAAATCCTTCTCTCCAAACGTATTCAAAGTTCAAAACATCCACCACGAAAAGCCGCATAATCGACTCGCTCGCCGCTACGGACTGCAAGAGAGCGCCCGTTTCTTGACTTTGAAACCTTGAAACTTGCATCCCGGTTCTAGCCCTCCTGAGTGTTTCCCCCGGGCCTTCTACAGGCGATTTCATTTGACTCTCCAGTGAACGCTGTATAGAGTGGGCGCACTCCGCTCAGAAATCTCCGCTCCCGCCCGACGATTGACTCCGGGTGCCGGCGGTCCCAGCACGCCCAAGGGCGACCCACCTTTCGGTGGATCCCTATGTTTTTAAAGGCCTTAGGGTCTAGCACGACAAAATCCAACCGGAGAGAATTCGAAATGAAGAAGCACTTCCTTATCTCAACGGCCAGTCTCGTCTTTTTTGTGGCTTCCGCATTTGCCACCGTTACGGTCACCACTCCTTATAACGGCAGCACCGTCAGCTCCCCCTTCAATGTCGTGGCTTCCAGCTCTACGTCCTGTTCCAAGGGCGTTGCTTCGATGGGCATTTATCCCTCTGCCAATTGGCTGATCTACACTGTGAGCGGTTCTAAGCTCAACACCAATGTCACCCTCAATCCCGGCACCTACAACATGGTGGTCGAGGAGTGGGACTACTGCGGTGGAGCAACCACGACGACTGTTACGGTCACGGTGAAGAGCGGCACCGGAGTATTCGTAACTTCTCCGGCGAACAACAGTACGGTTAGTTCTCCTGCCAATTTCGTTGCCACGGCAACCTCGTCCTGCTCGAAGGGTGTTGCGTCGATGGGCATCTATACCGCGCCCAATCAGCTCGCCTATGTTGCGAATGGGGCCAGCCTGAACACCAGCCTCTCTTTGAGCCCTGGAACTTACAACACCACGGTTGAGGAGTGGGACAATTGCGGTGGAGCCGCCACGAAGCCCATCACCATCACCGTAAGCGGCTCCGGCAAGGTTCTCAGCAATCTGCAGAGCAGCGGGGGCTGGACTGCTTCGGCTCAACAGCCTCCAACGTATGCGGATTGCACGAGCTGCACTTCCTCCGGCCCGGGCACTACCTGGGCGATGTATCAGGGCGTCAAGAACCCCACGCTCTCGGGCAGTTCCACCCAGTTCAACATCGGCGGCACCGAGGCCTATAGCGACGTGCTTTGGTACAACCACCTCATCGGGGACTTTTCCTCGCAAGGACTGCCCGATACCAGTCACACTCTCGTTCCCACACTTCACACGTTCACTTACGACGTGTATTTCTACGGCAGCAATCTCGGAGCTGCGCAAGCGCTAGAGTTCGACGTCAACCAGTTCTTCAATAACCAGGGCTACACCTGGGGACATGAATGTCGCGTGGGCGCCGGAAACGAGTGGGACGTTTGGAACAATGTTGCAGCCACTTGGGTTCCCACCGGGATCCCCTGCTATCCGCTGGAGAATGCCTGGAACCACCTCACGATTGTGGTGCAGCGCACTTCCAGCAACCAGTTGAACTACCAGTCGATCACGTTGAATGGCGTGACCCACACACTCAACTGGACCTATGCCCCGTTCTACGCGCCCGGTTGGTATGGAATTACCGTGAACTACCAGCAGGATGGCAACTACAAGCAATCGCCTTACACGGTGTACGTCGACAAGCTGAACTTCACCTACGAATGAGGTCAGCAGGCGAATAGCAGGTAGTGCGCCGCCGCTCCGGCGCGCTTCGCCTGAGCCGAGTCGAAAGGGTGTCCGCCGCCCTCGAGTGCCCACTCTCCCGCTTTTCTGTGCGGGAGGGTGGGCTTTTTATTTGCGCCGGTAGGGCAGGCCCGCAGGTTCGACGTAAATGCTGGATTGCTAAGGATCTTTATCGTTGTCCGTACGGGCATCTCCTGCCCTCCCGTTGGCAACTAACAAATTAGTTGACGTTTTGGACCTTGTTACGTCTGATTCCGTGAAAGGTGGAACCCGGAGGGCATCGTGGCGCGCACTAAGTCTCTGACCCTGACCGAAGCCGAACTCCGCATCATGAATGTCCTTTGGGATAAGGGTTCGGCGACCGTGCATGAAGTCTTGGCCGCCCTCCCCACCCCGCCCGCGGTCGCTTACAACTCGGTGCTGACCATCATCCGCATCCTTGAGGCCAAGGGCTACGTGACCCACCGCAAGGACAAGGACAACCGGGCTCACGTTTACCTTCCGAAGGTCGACCGCAAGGACGCGACCCGCTTCGAGATCGGGCACTTGGTGAGCCGCTTTTTCGGCAATTCGCACGAGCTTCTCGTGCTCAATATTCTGGAAGACAAGAGCATCGATCCCCAGGAATTGGCCCGCCTGCGTGCGTTGCTGGAAGGGAGCAAATAGCCGGATGACTCCTGCGCTCCACGCCCTCGCTGATGTCACGGCCCTCAAAGTCGTTGATTCGCTGATCGAAGGCACCTTCGTCGCGCTTTTTGCCGCGCTGGTTCTTCGCGCCACTCGCCGCCATAACGCGGCCGCTAGATTTGCGATCAGCTTCTCGGCGCTCTTTGCCATCACGGTCTTGCCGCTTCTTGCGCTTTCGCGACACGGCGCGATTTCCTCCGCGGCGCATCCGGCGATCACGCTTTCGGAGTCCTGGGCGCTGTATCTCTTCTTGGCGTGGGCGCTGATCGCAGGCTGGTCGTTGCTGCGCCTGGTCCGCGCCGCCTGGCACTTGCACGTTCTGCGCGATAGTTGCGAGCCCGTAGATGTGCAGCAGTTGGACCCGCTTCTTCAGGAAACGCTTCGCCGCCACGGAGCTAACCGCAAATTCACATTATGCACGGCCGATGCCGTGCGCGTTCCCACGGCGCTGGGTCTGCTAAAGCCCGCGGTGGTGATCCCGCGCTGGGTCATGCAGGAATTGTCCCCCGCGGAACTGAACCAGATTCTAGTACACGAACTCGCGCATCTGCGCCGTTGGGACGACTGGACCAACCTGGCGCAGCAGCTGGTTCGCGCCGTCTTCTTCTTCCACCCGGCGGTCTGGTGGATCGAGAGGCGAATCGCCCTGGAACGCGAGATGGCGTGCGATGACGCCGTCCTCGAAGAGGCCGCCAGCCCTCGCGCCTATGCCGAATGCCTCGCCCGCCTCGCGGAGAAAAGTTTCGTGCGCCAGAGCCTCGCTCTGGCCCAGGCGGCTTTGGGCCGCATTCGCCAGACCTCGCTTCGCGTCGCGCAGATTCTCGATGTCGATCGGTCCCAGCCCCGCACTCGAAGCTGGAAACCGGCCGTCTCCCTCGTAGCAGGATTTGCTATGGTCTGCGCCCTGGGGATATCAAGAACGCCCGGCCTCGTAGCATTTCAGGATTCCACTCCGAACCATCCGGCAGCTCAAGCCATCGCCGCGAGCAATGCCATGCTCCCGGCGCTGGGCACTGCGGCGGTTCCATCCGTGCCAGTAATACCGGCGAAGCTGAATACCAGAGTCGCCCATGCCACGCTCAGGGGTCCAGTACCCGCCACCGTGCACTCCGTTCGCTCCGTGAGGAATCGCAATAACTTGGTTCGCCTTGCAAGTACCAAGGCTGGCTCCGCGCCGGCTACTCAAACTCTTTTTGTCGTGATCGAATCTGGAGACAGCACAGGCCATCAGGTCTATCAAATTCAGATGTGGCGCCTGACAATTCTGCATCAGGCTGCCGATCCCGACAGTAAATCTCCACATAGGACGTAAGTTGAGCAGATGAGGAACAAGTCGATAGTTCGCATTTTAAAACTAAAGAATTAGTTACAAACAATTCAAAAGGATGAAAACACATGAACCCAGCAAAATGGATCAACGACCGCACGAAAATATGGACGCGGCGTCTGGCAGTGCCTGTACTCGCAGTGGCACTGGCGGCCTCGTTCGCAACCTATGAGTGCATCAAGCCCTCCGCTGCCAGCGCAGCCATCGCGGCTCCCGCGGCCAGCCCGCTCGACGACAACAGCGTCGCTGCTCTGCTGTCCCTCGACAAGGCGATGGAGACGCTCGCGGCTCACGTCACGCCTGCCGTCGTCAACGTCACCGTCACTTCAAAAGTGAAGCCCGACGAATCGAACCAGCAACAGCAGGAGGAGATGCAGCAGTTCTTCGGCGACCAAAGCCCGTTCGGACAGTTCTTCGGTCCGCAGTTCGGCCCGCACATGCAAATCCAGCGCCAGCCCCAGATCGAGCACGGCCTGGGTAGCGGCGTCGTGATCTCCCCCGATGGATACATCGTTACCAACAATCACGTGATTGACGGGGCGGTGGATATCCGTGTGACCACGCACGACCGCCGTGTTCTCAAAGCTAAGCTGATTGGCACCGACCCGCTCACCGATATCGCGGTGCTGAAAGTGAACGCCACTGGTATGGCGAGCGTCCCCTGGGGTGATTCGACGCGAGTCAAGCCCGGGGAAACTGTACTGGCTTTCGGCAATCCTTACGGATTCCGCTTCACCGTCACGCGTGGCATCGTGAGCGCCATCAACCGCGGCAATCCCGATCCCACCAATCGCGCCAAGCCCGGCGAGTTCATCCAGACCGACGCAGCCATCAACCCCGGTAACTCGGGCGGTCCGCTGGTCGATGCCCGCGGTGAAGTCATCGGCATCAACACCTTCCTGATCTCTCCGTCGGGAACATTCTCAGGAATGGGATTTGCCATTCCGACCCAGATCGTGAAGCCAACGGTTGATACCCTGATCAAGGACGGCAAAGTACGCCACGGTCGCATCGGCATCAGCATCTCTAACGTGACGCCCGAGAACGCGAAGTTCTTCGGCGACTCGACCGCGCTGGGCGCAGTAGTGTCCCAGGTGGATCCGGATTCGCCTGGTTCCAAGGCCGGCCTGGAAGTCGGCGACGTGATCAGCGCCATCGATGGCCAGAAGATCAACGATTCCAGCGAACTGCAGATGATTGTGGAGCAGAAAACGCCCGGAACCCAGATTGAACTCACGGTCCTGCGGAACGGAAAAACGATGAACGTCCCGCTCACTCTGGAAGAGCTCGGAGCCCATGCCGGTGAAACCGGAGCAGCCTCCGACGAAGGCCAGGGCAAAATGCGCTGGGGCCTCAGCCTCGGTAACCTTACCCCCGACGTGCGCCAGCAATTGCAGCTTCCGGCCAACGTTCACGGCGCACTCATCGAGCAGGTGCAGCCCGGCAGCTCGGCTGACAATGCCGGACTGCAGCAGGGCGACATCATCCTCGAAGTGAACCGTCACAAGGTCCAGAACGCAAGCGACGTGCAGCAGGCCCTTTCCAGCGTTCCGAAGGGGCAGGATGCACTGCTGCTGGTTTGGTCCAATGGCGGCACCACTTTTCTGGTGCTGCACTCCCCCGAAGGCAGCGGCGCGTAATGCATGGCAGTGAGCGATAAGAAGCGAGTGGTGAGCAATGAGTGCATAAGCTAATGAGCAGCTAACTCTGAGCGGTGAGCGAGCTGGTTTTGCTCACCGCTCATTGCTCACTACTCATCGCCTTTAGCTTAGTGGGGCGGAGACGTGCTCGTGCACGATCATCCACTTGCCGTCTTCGCTCTCAAATACCACGGTCCAGCGGAAATTCCCCATGTTGACCTTGCCCGCCTTGTCGGTCATCTCCTCTTTGACTGTCGCGGTCGCCCATACCAGATCTCCGTGGGGATGGATTTCCGCGTCCTCGTTGACGGTGAACTTCGCGCTCTTGTAACCCGCGAGCACGCCCTTCACCCCTTTCTCGTATTCATCCCAACTGTTGTACTTCAGCGGTGCGATGTCGAAGAAGACATGCGGGCCTTTGGCATAGTACTGGGCCGTGTTTGCGGGGTCGAGCGTCGCCCAGCCATCCCAGATCTTTTGCAGGTAGGCTTTGTCGGGAGCCGGTCGGGCGGCAGACTTCTTCATGGATGACTTCTTGGTTTGTGCGAAGCCGGAGAAGGTCAGGGCAAGTAGGCACAACAAAACGGTAAGCGGACGCTTCAGCATTGCAGGTCCTCCAGGAATTCGGCGAAATTCTCGCACACGCGCGGGGAAACTGCAAAAGCGTCGGTTACGGATGGCCGACCGAACCCATTTTGTTTGACCGACTTCCACAAGCCACGATAAAATAATTGAGTTTGCCTGTACTCGCCGACCCGTTCTGGGGAGGCCTGCCTGGGGCGCTTTTAAGCGCCGTGGCGGAAAACACAGCAAGCACAGGAAATCAGCAATCCCATTCGAGCGCCCGTCTGCGCCATGGGGTTTCCGGCGCAACTGCCTTTGCAAGGGTCGCGTAGGGGCTGGATTTTCAAACGACATTTCACGGAGGACGTATGTACGCGGTTATCCGCGCCGGTGGCAAGCAGTACCGGGTGGCGCCCGGAGATGTGATTCGAGTAGAGAAGACGGGCACCGGCACTGACGGCCAGGTGGAGTTTCCCGTGCTCGCCGTTTCCGGTGAAGAAGGCCAGATCGGCAGCGGGTCGGACGCGCGCGTGGTCGGCACGGTCGTCGAAGAAGGCCGCGGCGCGAAGATCCTCGTCTTCCATTACAAACGGAAAAAGCAGTACAAGAAGCTGCGCGGGCACCGGCAGGATTTTACGGCCGTGCGTATTTCTGAGATCGCTTTCGGCGGGCAGAGCTACAAAGCTCCCGAGCTTTCGAAGAAAGAAGCCAAACCGAAGAAGGTGAAGGCTGCGGCCGAAGATCACGAGGAACAGCCCAAGGCCAAGAAAGCGACGGCGAAGAAGAAGTCGGCTCCGAAGAAAGCCGCGAAGAAAGCCTCCAGGAAGAAATAACTCGGGCAGGCGATCTGTCCGCAGGATTGTAACTCACCACTGGCCACTAGCCACTAACGAATGGATCTCATATGGCGCATAAAAAAGGACAAGGCACATCACGAAACGGCCGCGATTCGAATTCGCAGCGGCTTGGATTTAAGGCATTCGGCGGACAGCTCGTGCCGGGCGGCACCATCATCCTGCGGCAGCGCGGCACCCGCGTAAAGCCGGGGCTCAACGTGGGCCGCGGCAAAGACGACACGCTGTTCGCCAAGATCAGCGGGCGCATCAAGTTCATGGACAAGGGCTCGATGGGCAAGTTCGTCATGGTCGAGCCGGTCGAAGCGAAGTAGGCAATCGAAGGTTCTGAAACTCCGCGGGCGTAGGCGCCCGCTCCACACAGGCCTCGCCTTCGGGACGAGGCTTTTTTGTCGCGAGCTGTGAGCGATGAGCAATGAGCAATGAGCCGTGAGCGAAAAACTCACGACTGGTCGCTGTTGACTCACAACTGAGTACTGGGTAACTGCGTACTGCCAACTGATCTCCATGTTCATTGATGAAGCCAAAATCAAAGTGAAAGCCGGCGACGGCGGCAACGGCTGCATGGCCTTCCGCCGGGAGAAGTTTGTCCCGCGCGGCGGACCCTCGGGCGGCGACGGAGGCAAGGGTGGTGACGTCATCATGGAGTCCAGCGAGCGGCATAACACGCTGGTGCATTTCCGATTTAATCCCGAGCACAAAGCGGAGCGCGGGCGCCACGGCGAGGGCTCCAATAAGACCGGGCGCGACGGCGTGGACGTTATTTTGAAAGTGCCTGTTGGCACCATCGTTTACGACGATGACACGGGCGAGAAGGCGTTCGAGTTCACCCGTGCTGATCAGAAATTTGTGATTGCGCGCGGCGGGCGCGGTGGGCGCGGCAATGCCCGCTTTGCCACCTCGGTGCATCAAGCCCCGCGGGAGCACGAGGCGGGCCGCCCCGGCGAAGAACACACCTACCGGCTCGAATTGAAGTTGCTCGCCGACGTAGGCTTAGTGGGATATCCGAATGTGGGCAAGTCCACATTGATCTCGCGCATCTCCTCGGCCCGGCCTAAGATTGCGGACTACCCGTTCACCACGCTGGAACCGAACCTCGGGGTGGTCGCGGTGGGCGACGCCAAGAACGAAATCAGCTTTGTGGTCGCCGACATTCCCGGGCTGATCGAAGGCGCGCATACGGGCGCAGGGCTGGGCACACAATTTCTGCGTCACATCGAGCGCACGCGGTTGCTGGTGCATCTGGTGGACGTCTCTGATTCGAGCGGCCGCGACGATGTGGCCAAAGACGTCGAGGTGATCCTCGGCGAGCTGGCCAGCTTCGGCGCGCATCTGGAAGACAAGCCGATGATCATGGTCGCCTCGAAAATAGACGCGGTAAACAAAGACAAGTTGGCCGCGCTCAAGAAGCTCTGCAAGAAGAAAAAATGGAAGCTGTACGAGATTTCCGCCGTCACCGGCAAGGGTATCGAGGCATTGAAATACGCCATGGCCGAGGAAGTTCAACAACTGCGCGAGCGAAGCGTAGCCATTTCGCAAGACACCTAAGCGTGACCCGGAACGCAAAAAGGCGGCCTTGCGGCCGCCTCTTCCCAAACGGAATACATCCACAGAACCCTATGCCTAGTTTACGCCGCGGGGATCGGTCCGTGCTGAAAGTGGTATTGCAGAATGCGGGCGGCGAGTTCGGCGCTCACCTTCGCGTCAGGAGTTTCAATGGCGCGAACCACTTCACCGCGGCAGACTACCTCGGTCTCCGACAGTCCGGCGATTTCTGCCGGGAGCACGAGGTTGATTTCCAGCTGAACACTGGGCGGAAGCAGTTGATCGGCCTGAAAGAGCATTCCAGAACGACTGATGTTTTCCGTGGTGCCGATGTGCCATTGCTTGTCGCCGAGGCGGCGATAGCGCAGGGGTAACTGTAGCTGGAATCGTTTCGCGCGCGCCGGCGCTGCTTGTTTGGCGCGGGCGAAGGCCTGGCTTTCGATAGACTGCGTCGACATGACTTCCTCCGGGGGTGTGGGGGCTGTATCGAGCACTTCGCGAACTTTACTTTTCAGGTCACGAAGGTTGAAAGGCTTCTGTAGCAGGCTCACGCCCGCGTCCAGAGTGCCGTTGTGTCCAATTACGTTTTCGGTGTAGCCGGACATGTAGAGCACTTTCACGTTGGGACGAATTTCTGAAACGCGTTGCGCCAGTTCGCGCCCGTTCATGCCGGGCATGATGACGTCGGTGAGGAGCAGGTGGATGACGGCTTCGTGAGCCACCGCGATCTGCATGGCGACCGCGCCGTCAGCCGCTTCGATGACTTTGTATCCTTGCTTCTCGAGATACTGGCGCGCGAGATAGCGCAGGTTGGCTTCATCCTCGACCAGGAGGATGGTTTCGGTGCCGGGCTCGACTTTCTGCAACTGGCGTGACTCTGCAGGTTGCGCCGCGGCCACTTCCAACGAGGCCACGCGCGGAAGATAGATCTTGAACGTGGTGCCCCGCCCGACCTCGCTGTAGACCCAGATGTATCCTCCACTCTGCTTGACGATGCCGTAGACAGTGGAAAGGCCAAGACCGGTGCCTTTAGTTCCCTTGGTGGTGAAGAAGGGCTCGAAAATGTGCGACTGAGTCTCGGAGTCCATGCCCATGCCGGTGTCGCTGATGGAGATCATCACGTATTCGCCCGGGCGCAGTGGCGCGTGAATGCGCGCGTAGTCCTCATCCAGAGTCAGGTTGGAGGTCTCGATGGTGAGTTTGCCACCGGAGGGCATGGCGTCGCGGGCATTGATGGCGAGATTCATGATGACCTGCTCGATTTGTCCGGCGTCGGCGCGAACCGGCCACAGGTTCGGGCTGGGAACCATAACCAGATCGATGTCTTCGCCGATCATGCGGGTGAGCATCTTCAGATTCTCGGTCGCGATTTCGTTTAGGTTGACGATGCGCGGCGCCAGCATCTGTTTGCGGCTGAAGGCAAGCAGCTGGCGGGTGAGGGAGGAGGCGCGTTCGCTGGCGCTGGCGATCTCCTGGGCCGGCCCGCGAAGATCGGGCTCGGCCCCCAGCCGCTCGAGGAGAAATTCGGAATATCCCGAGATCACCATCAGCAGGTTGTTGAAATCGTGGGCGATGCCTCCCGCTAAGCGGCCGACAGCTTCCATCTTCTGCGACTGGCGGAGTTGCTGCTCCAGAGTGCGGCGCTCGGTGACGTCTTCGGCGAAAAGCTCGAAAACGACGCCCAGTCTGCGGCCGTTGGGAACCGAGCCCCCGGAGACCCGCACGACCGTCGTGCCGGATTTGCGCTTCCACTCGGCAGTCAGGCCCTTAAAGGGCGCGGAGGAGCGGAGATAATCGGCCAGATCGAACCATTGCTCGACGTCGGCGTAGAGTGTGTAGATTTGCTGCCCGACGATTTCCCCGGCCGAGGTGAAGCCAAGCAGATCGAGGAAGGCGGGGTTGGCGTCGAGGATCTTGCCGGTGGAATCGCAGCGGCAGATTCCGTATGGGGCATTGGTTACAAGCGAACGGAAGCTGAGCTCGGAACGGCGAAGATCTTCTTGCGTGGCGCGCAGGGCCGCGTTGAGCCAGCAGATCAGCATGGCCACGAAGAAGAACAACGAAAGCCGGAGAATGGCGATGCGCATCTGGTCGGCGGAATGGGGACCAGCCAGGGAGAAGTATGCACTTACGGTGAGGGCGAACGAGGTAGCGACCAGCCCCGGCTTCCAACCGCCGTACCAGGCGCTGACCATGACCGCAACCCCGAACAGGGCCAGTCGGCTTTCGGAGACATCGGTTAGCAGAACCGTGGGAATCAGGGCCAGCGCCGTACTGAGGACGGCGACGCCGTAGCGCAGGATGGGCGCACGAGCGGGCGGTATGCGGAGTAGGGGGAGGGTTACTCGCATGGCAACCATCCTAGGCCCAGAATGGGAAATGCGGAACATTACAGGAGTTCATTTCGGGAAAACGAACTGGACCGAGCCAAATGGACAAAGGGACGCCTGATTTTCCGCCAAAAGGACAGTCGGCGGAGGATTCGACTTGCATGTTCGGACGCGAATCTGGACACTAGGCGGGCTGGATTTTCATGAATATAGGACTATTTGGCGGAACCTTCGATCCGGTGCATCGCGGACACCTGGCGCTGGCGCGGGCGGCGATGCAACGCTGCAAGCTGTCTCGGGTGTGCTTTGTCCCGGCGGGAGTGCCTCCGCATAAGCAGCGGCAGCCGTTGACCCCGTTTGCGCACCGCTTTGCCATGCTGGCGCTGGCGACCGCGAACGAGAAGGCGTTTGTGCCGTCGTTGCTGGAGGCGCCGGAGGATGGAAACCGGCGAGCGGAAAAGCCGAATTACACCATCGAGACGGTCCGGCGGATGAAGCAGGGATTTAAGAGCACCGACCGGCTGTTTTTTTTGATTGGAATGGATGCGTTTGCCGACATCGCGAACTGGCATCAGGCCGAGGCTTTATTTCGAGAGTGTACGTTTGTGGTGGCGGGGAGGCCGGGATATTCGCTGGCCGATGTGGCCAGGGCGCTGCCGGGGAAGTTGCGTCCGCGTGACGAGGTCATGAAGCCGTTCCACAAACAGCCGGTTGAAGGGGACTTGATGCTGCCGGGCGTGAGCATCTATTTGCTGGGAGATCTGAAGCAGCCGGCGTCGGCGACCGCGATTCGGGAGGCGGCAGCGACGGGGAAGGCGTTGGGGAAATTCCTGGATCCGGCGGTGGCGGAGTACATCAAGAAGATGGGGCTGTATCGAGAGTAGTTGGGCGGTGCCGCAATCCGTAGTGCCCCTGGCATGCGATACTGGATGTGCAGCATCCAGCGGCAAAATAATCAGCAAACTTTTAGGAGAATTGAGAATGGCTCAGAATCATTATGTGACCAAGACCAAGCGCCGCAATAAGAGCGGCAAGCGGAAAGATCCTTCGGCGGCGACCATGGCCAAAATCCGCGAACTGGCTGCGGCGCAGACGAAATCCACAGGCAAGTGACGCTACCGGATAGATGACACCGAGAACCTCGATTACAATGGGAGCCGAGTTAATCAGCAACTGAATGAAGAAGAGCGAACTGAAAAAGCAAATCGCCGCCGCCATTCAAGCCTGCCTGGAAAAGAAGGCCGAAGAACTCAGCATCCTGGAAATGGAAAAAGGGTCGGGGGCATTTACCGACTACTTCGTGTTGTGCAGCGGGACCAATCCACGGCAGGTGCAGGCCATCTCGGACGAAGTCGAGTTGCGGCTGAAGCATGCCGGGCTGCGTCCGACCCACGTCGAGGGTTACAACCAGGCAGAGTGGGTGCTGATCGATTACGTAGATTTCGTGGTACATGTATTTTCCGAGAAGGCGCGGAAGTTTTACGATCTGGAGCGGCTATGGAAGTCGGCGAAGCGGCTCGATCCCGGCGACCTGAAAGCGACCCGTGCGCGCAAGACGGCAGTAAGGCCGATTGCCTCGAGGAAGAAGAGACCGGCCAAAGCATCGTAGGATTCCTTCCATTTTTATCGCTATCTGAAACACTCCTGTGACCTCGATGAATGACTCTGCGCCCAATTGGGGAACCCAGTACCGGCTGATTGCATCGGAGAAGTGGAAGGCGAAGTCGGCGGCGATGGGCACCCCGGTGACCAACGCGCTGGTAGATTACGCACAGCCGAGCCAGGGCATGCGCGTGCTCGATCTGGCGAGCGGGACCGGCGAGCCTGCAATCAGCCTGGCGGGACGCGTGGGAGAGCGGGGGCAGGTTACCGCGCTCGATCTCAGCTCGGACCTGCTAGCCATTGCGCAGAAACGGGCTGAGGCGCGAGGCCTGAAAAACTTCTCTACCCAGCTGGCGGATGCCCACTCGCTGCCCTTTCCTGCTGACAGCTTTGATCTGGCGACCTCGCGCTTCGGGGTGATGTTCTTTCGCGATCCGGAAGGCGCGCTGCGCGAATTGCGGCGCGTGCTGCGGCCGGGGGCGCGGGCTTGCTTTCTGGCCTGGGGGAGCTTCGATCAGCCCTATTGGCAGAGCATGATGGGCGTGGTGCATCGCCATGTAGGCGGCCCCTTGCTCGAGCCGGGCGGCCCCGATCCGTTCCGGTTTGCCCAGGCGGGCAGCCTGTCAAAAATATTGCGGTGCGCTGGATTTAGCGAGGTTGAAGAGCAGAATCGAAATTTGCCTTGGGCTTGGCCGGGGTCCGCAGAAGAAGCCTGGGAGCAGAACCGGGCGGTAGCCGTGCCGTTTCGAGCGATGCTGGATCGCGTGCGAGAAGATCAGTGGCCGCAGATTCATGCTCAGGTCCACGAAGCGGTGAACAAGTATTCCGACGGAGACAGTATTGCGTTTGGAGCTTCGGTGGTTTTGGCCTCCGGGAAAAAGTGAAGGCGCTTGCGGTGAAGATCAAGATTGCGTGGATCGGGAAGACGAAAGAGGCGGCGATTACTTCCCTGACCGAAGAATATCTGAAGCGGATTTCGCGATACGCGCCGGCGGAGGGAGTTGCTGTGCGCGATGAAGATGATTTGCTGGCGAAGTTCGGCGGCAAGGGTCGGACGAAGACGACGCTGTTGCTGATGGATTCGCGCGGTAAGGAATTTTCTTCACAACAGTTCGCGAAATTTCTGGGAGATTATCAGGATCGGAATCCGTTGCCGCTGGTCTTTGCCATCGGCGGGCCGGACGGCTTCAGTGAGGCGGCCCGGAAGGCTGCTCAGCATACGATTTCACTGGGCAAGATGACCCTGGCTCACGAATTAGCGCGCGTGGTGCTGCTGGAGCAGATTTATCGTGGGTTCACGATCCTTAAGGGACATCCCTATCACTCCGGGCATTAGACGCAGGTTGATCTAGGATTGCAGACCTGAGATTTCAGTCAGAAGCATCTTCTGATTATTTCTTCGCCTCATCTGGCTTGCCCAATAGGATTTTCATAATTTCTTTAGCCAGCTCATTGGGATTGATCTCCTCCATGTTAGTCAGCACGACCACGCCAGTGCGCTTTTCCGGGGCCATCAGGAAATCGGTGCTGGTGCCTTGCTGGCCGCCGCTGTGTCCGACATAGCGGACGCCATTTTCTGTAAAGGTGCCCCATCCCAGCGCGTAGCCGTTGGGCTTGCCTTCGGAGGGTCTGAGCGGAGTCCACATCAGGTCGCGGGTGGCGGGTTTGAGCAGTTTGTCGTTCAGGATGGCGACTTCGAATCGCGCCATGTCGTCGGCTGAGGACAACCATCCGCCGCCAGGAATTTTGTAACTCGAGTCCAGGAAGTCGGCGTTCTCAACCGTCCCATCTTTCGTCTTCTGGTAGAAGCGGGTGCGGTAGGGAATGATGGTGAAGCGATTATCGGCTTGCGTTTCGTCCATGCCCGCGGCAGCGAAAACGTTGTGCAGCATGAAGTCCACATACTTTGCGCCCGATGCGCCTTCCATGACGCAGCCGACCAATGTATACCCCTGGGTGGAGTAGTGAAATTGCTTGCCGGGATCGGAAAGCAGGGGATCATTCTTGAAAAAATCGAGTCCGGCCTGGATCGGGTCATCGAAGTGTTTGGTATTGCCGACCTCGGGATCGTCCTGCGAACCGGATTTGTAGTGGCGAATGCCGGCGAGATGTCCCATGACCAGGCGGGTAGTGATGGGAGCTTGTTTCTGCGGAAACGCGGGACAGTACTTCTGGACGGGAGCATCGAGATCGAGCTTGCCTTGCTGCCAAAGTTCCATGGCTCCGGTTGCGGTGAGGGGCTTGGAGATTGACCCCAGACGGAACAGAGTGTGCTCGCTGGCGGGCGCGTTGTTTTCGAGATCGGCAAAGCCGAAACCGGAGGCCCACTCGAACTCCCCGTTCTCAATGATCGCGACGGAAAGGCCGGGAACGTGAGTCGAGGACATGAATTTCGATACAGCCGCTTCGATCTGCGTGCGCTTGGCCTCAGAGAGTTTGTGATTTTGCGCTGCGCAGAAGGGGGCTGCAGCACAGCAGAAAATGATTATTGCTAAAACATTCTTCGTCGTTCGGTTCGGGAGCATAGGGAATCTCGGCGTTCTATTCTAATCGGCTTCGCAGTGAAGGCCGCGAGGAAAGCGGAGGTCGCCGCGAGGCGGCGAAGGCCTCACAGAGGAGGCCGAGAAATTCGTCGCTCTGGCTAAATCTTTCGAAGTAGTGTTCGAATTACGCTTACTGTGTGACTGTCGCCTGATAGCTGACCGCCTGCCAACGGCCACTGCGCCGGACCCAGACCCGGGTGTAGCGGTAAGGGCCGCTGAAATCCTCGCCGAGTTGGTGACCTTTGACATCGGCCCGGGCCGTGACCACGGCAGTGTCACCGTAAAGTCGTACCACCATGTCACTGACGTCAATGGTTTCGTAGCGAAGCTGCCCACTTTTGCGCGCGGAGATTGCTTCTTTCTTGGTGGTGACCTGGCCAAGAGGGCTGATGGCCACGTAGTCGTCGGCGAACGCTTTTTCGGGAAATTCCGGGTCGCGGCGCAGGCTGGCTTCCTTGGCCTGACGTTCCATGTCAATGACCTCGCGGATGGTCTCCTGCTCCGCCGCGCTGTAGGCCCCGATGGATTTCGGGCGAATGGAAACACGCTGGGAGGACAAGGCAGGAACCGCCCCTAGGCCCAGCAGGCAGCACAATAACAATACACATCTGTTCATCACCATGAGACCTCCGCGAAAAAAGAGGGGACAGAGATCCGCCTGACTGAGCTACGCAACATTGGATGCTTGAGTTCCCCGAAAAAATTCCGCAGTTGAGGAGTTATGTTCATCGCCGGTTACGTACCCATCCCGAGGCCGTAAGGAAAGTGACAAAACTGAATTGAAAAGCGCGTAGCCCAGAGTTCGAGTCCGTTCTTGAGGACGAATGAGTTCGCCGGTGCAACTTCTCTTCCACCCCGAACCTGCGCTAAATCATTGGTAAGATAAAGGGTAGAGTCATTCCGGTCGGGCCACATCTTGTCCACGCTCGGACGAGAGTGTCCATCGGTGGACAGGTGCTTTTACCCGCTGGCCATTCGAGGGTGACGCTGACAACATTGAGATCGAACATATCTAGTAGAATCAGGCGTCCGCATGGCTGACATCCGTCGCGGTCTCATCATCGTGAACACCGGCCCGGGCAAGGGCAAGACCACGGCGGCGATGGGAACAGCCCTGCGCGCGGTCGGCCAGGGGATGCGCGTGCTGATGCTGCAGTTTCTGAAAGGCTCGTGGCACTACGGCGAACTGGACGCGGTGAAGGCCTTCGGCGACAAGTTCGTCATGAAGCAAATGGGCCGCGGTTTTGTGAAGGTGGGCACCGAGAAGCCCGATCCGGAAGATGTACGCATGGTGGAAGAGGCGTGGGTTGAGGCGGATCAGGCGATTCAATCCGGGGAGTGGGATCTGGTCGTCCTGGATGAGATCAACTACGCCATCAGTTATGGCATGCTCGATCCGGCAAAGGTGGTCGAAAGCCTGAAAAAGAGGCCGGAGATGGTGCATGTTATCTTGACGGGGCGCAGTGCGCACCCCACAATTGTCGAGATCGCCGACACCGTAACCGAAATGCGCCAGGTGAAGCACGCCTACGAGAAGGGCGTGATGGCGCAGAGAGGAATCGAATACTGAAATTGAGCGATCGAGAGATTTAGTCATTGAGCCATTGAGCGGAGTTTTCTCAATGACCCAATCACTCATTCGCGCAATCGCTAAATTCTTATGGCTTGGTTCAAGCGCGAATCCGGCGAGCTGGATACCTCGGGCGAGAAGAAAGTCCGCACCGAAGGATTGTGGGTGAAGTGTGAGAGCTGCCGCCAGATTATCTGGAAAAAAGATCTGGAAGAGAACATGAACGTGTGCCCGAAATGCGATAAGCATTTCCGGATCGATGCGCGGACCCGGCTGGCGCAGTTGATGGATGACAACCAGTTCGAAATCTTCGACGCGGATATTTCTTCTACCGACCCCCTAAAATTCGTGGACTTGAAACCGTATTCGTCCCGGCTGAAGCAGGCCCAGAGGGACACAGGCCTGAAGGATGCGGTTATCAACGCTCATGGAAAGCTGGCCGGGCGGCCGGTTGTGGCCAGCGTGATGGAGTATTCGTTCATTGGGGGAAGCATGGGAGCCGTGGTGGGCGAAGCGATCACGCGCGCGGTGGAAAGGGCAGCCGACACCCGCACACCACTAATCATTGTCTCGGCATCGGGCGGGGCGCGCATGATGGAAGGCGTGATCAGTCTCATGCAGCTGGCAAAAATTTCGGCGGCGCTGGCGAAGCTGGATCACGTCAAGGTGCCATACATTTCTTTGCTGACCGATCCGACGACTGGCGGGGTAACAGCGTCCTTTGCCATGCTCGGCGATTTGAATATTGCGGAACCGGGAGCGCTGATCGGATTCGCCGGGCCCCGCGTGATTGAGCAAACCATCCGCCAGAAGCTGCCCGCCGGATTCCAGCGCAGCGAGTTCCTGCTGCAGCACGGCATGCTGGACGCGGTGGTTCCTCGCAAGCAATTGAAGCCTTACATTGCCCGGGCGCTGGATTTTATGGCGGCGTAGGGAGCTGTCAGCTCTCAACCTTCGGCTACGAGCTACGACCTTTCCGGCGGTAGTCCTGAAATCCTCCCAGGCGAGAGCATCTGCTGTACTCTGATATTCCAAGCTGATAGCTGACGGCTGATAGCTGAGAGCTGACTCATGTCTTACGAATCCGCAGTGGCGAGCATGTTTGCGCTGGGGCACGAACTGGCGAATACACCTTCGCATAAGTTCGACCTCGGGCATATGCGCGTGCTGCTGCGTGCCTTGGAGCATCCGGAGCTGGGGTTTCCCAGCGTGCTGATTGCCGGGACAAACGGCAAAGGCTCGACAGCGGCGACGCTGGCTTCGATCTTGCGCGCTTCCGGATTGAAGTCGGGGCTTTATACATCTCCGCACCTGTTGCGACTCAATGAGCGGATCCGAGTGAATGGGGTGGAGATCGGCGACAATCATTTCGCGGCTCTGCATGGCGAAGTGGACAGTGTCGCGGAGCGCTTGGTCGAGAAACAGGCGTTGCCGTGGCATCCGAGCTTCTTCGAGATGATGACGGCGATAGCTTTTGTACATTTCGCACGCGAGCGCGTGGAAATTGCGGTGCTCGAAGTTGGCATGGGCGGCCGCCTGGATGCGACCAATGTCGTGGAACCGCTGGTCAGCGTGATTACTGACATTTCGCTTGATCATCAGAAATTTCTGGGCACTACGGTACGCGAGATTGCGCGCGAGAAGGCGGGCATCATTCGCAGCGGCGGGGTGGTGGTGACGCTGCCGCAGCAGCCAGAGGCAAATGATGTCATCGGAAATACGATCCTCGAGCAGAATGCGGTGGGCGTGAGCGCGGTTCCCTATGTGCCGCCGGTGTCGCCCGGGAGTACGCAGTACTCAGCAATCGGTACTCAGGAGAGACTTGCGCGCACCGAGCACCGTACCAATACGAACTCGGTTTGGTCCCATTATCCGCTGGAAGTCATGGGCAGGCAGATTCTGGTGGAGAGTCCGCTCGTGGGAAGGCATCAACTTCGGAATGTGGCGCTGGCCATCGCTGCGGCCGGGGAGTTGTGCAAAAAGGGGCTGCGAGGAATCTCCGCCGAGTCGATCGAACGGGGAATTCGCGACACGCGGTGGCCGGGACGATTCCAGGTGGTTCCTGCAAAGGATGGATGGCCCGAGATGGTGCTGGATGTGGCGCACAATCCGGCGGGCGCCTGGGCGTTGCGGTCTGCGCTCTCGGAGCGGTTTGAAGAGCGTCCGCTGATTTTTGTTTTCGGGGCGATGCGCGATAAAGCGATCTCTGAGATGACCGAGATTTTGTTTCCTATAGCTGCGCGCGTGATTGCGACCCATCCGGAGAATCCGCGGGCGGCTGCGCCGGAAGAGATCCGCCAGGCGGCGAGCCGCACTGGAGCAGAGATTGAGCTTGTGCCCGGGCCAGGCGAGGCGCTGAAGCGCGCTCGCGCGCTCGCCACGCCGGGTGCCGTAATCGTGGTAACCGGATCGATTTACCTGGTGGGAGAGGCGATGAGAGTTCTGGCCATCAGCGCTTGATGTCAATAGCGACACAGGGGCGTCCTGTAGCGGCTGTCATCTTGAGGTCCGAGCGACCTTCTCGAATTTGGAAAAATTAAAACCCCACTTCCCGCAAAACAGCCGAGAAGTGGGGCACCTCAATCCATTTACACTTTCCCTGCCTACTGAGCCGGGGTCCCCGGAACAGAGGCGGCTGGATTCTCTGCGGTTACTTCGGGGGTGACCGGAGCGATCCGCACCGTGGAAAGAATCTGTTCCAGGCGGTTGAACACGCGGTCGCGGTTGACGTGCTTTACGAGGCCTTCTTCGGAGGCGTCAGTGGTGACGTTCAGGGCGAACTCGTAGCAGGCTCCATTCTGGTAGACATGGAAATACTTGGAGTCGCTCTGGCGCGTGCCTTGTCCCGAGACGGCTTCGGTGCCGCGTAGTTCGAGGTCCCCGATCATGAGCTTGTTGCCCTCAGAGACGCTCGACGTCGCTTGCTCAGGGCTCGAAGTGGGCTGCACGGATGCCGGCTGAGAATCGGATTTCGGCGTGGAGTCTGGCTGCGAAGTTGCCTCGGCTTTCGGAGACGAATCGCTCGCCGTCGTATCCGACTTCGCCGACTTTGGCTGCGGCGCAGCGAACTCGCTGCATTGGTCGCCGGTGAGACTCTTGTTGACGCTCACGTTGAAGAACGCGGACGAGAAGTCGGTGTTGACGAAGCCGGTCTCGGGGAGTTCGACCGCGGCGAGCGCGACTCCACCGGGCTGTACGAAGTTCATGGGGATAGGATTGGTCATCAGCAGGTCGGCTACCGCGTCCCCAGTCTCGAGGGCATAACGGCGCGGGTATTCAAAAGTGACGCCGTAGGTCTTGTCGGCATAGTTCACGGTCGCGGGCTTCCTGTGGACGATCTTCTTCGGAGCCGGCTTGTTCTCGGCCTGCATGACAGGCGCGGGCGTGGGCTGGGGCTGCGGTTGAGTTACGGGAGCCTGAGTATTGCTGCTCACGGGTTTCGGTTTTTCGCTCGAGCAGCCGACGGCTACAGAGCATACGATCAGCACGGCAGCAAAAACCAGGGCGTTCAGATTGCCCAGGGCTGCGGTGGCGATGCTTTTTCCCCATACGACGGAGTCGCGGGATGCTGCGGTGTTGCGCAAAATGTTGATGCGGGTCATGGTGGTTGCCTCCTGCCGGGTCACGGCACTTTGAGAGAATGCACGGTGCGGGCCAGCGCGGCGGCTATTGATTTTGTGACGGTTGCGGCATGTCGGGCTGGCAGTGATGTGGGGCGCGGAACACGGCTGTGGCCGCCGGAACACACGAGTCCCCGAAATCAGGAAAGTCACTGAACTCCGCTTCTCCGCGCACAACACGCGCTAGAATTGCAGCCCCTGTGAATTCCGCTACAGTAGTGTAAGGAGGGCGGCGTGAGAAGGTCCGGGATTCGGGCATTTTGTCTTGCGGTTTGCTTGTGCTCAACAATGGCATGGGCACAGGCGCGGCAGAAAGTCATCATCGATACCGACATCGGCGATGACGTTGATGACGCGTTTGCGCTGGCCCTGGCCGTGAAGAGTCCGGAGCTGCAGGTGCTGGGAATTTCCACTACCTTCGGCGAGACTGATGTGCGGGCCAGAATTGTGGACCGATTTCTCGGCGAGGTGGGACGCTCCGATATTCCGGTGCTGACGGGCAAGCCGACGCCGCCCAAGATGCCGATGTCGCAGCGCCGCTACGCCGAAAGCGGGCGCTTTGCCCAAAGCTCGCACGGAGACGCCACCGATTTTATGCTGCAGCAGATTCGCAAATATCCGGGGGAAATCACCCTCATCGGGATTGGTCCGCTCATGAATATCGGCGAGGCGATCGATCGCGACCCTGCCACCTTTCGCAAGCTGAAGCGCGTGGTCGTCATGGGCGGCTCGATCCGGCGCGGTTATGGCGATTTCGGGTACAACGAGCATGTGCCGCCCTCTGCCGAGTGGAACATTGTGAACGACGTGAAGTCGGCGCAGAAGTTGTTTGCCTCCGGCGTGCCGCTGTTTGTCATGCCACTGGACTCGACCCAATTGAAGCTGGACGAGGTGAAGCGAGGGTTCCTGTTTACACGCGGTACTGCCGTCACGGACCAGCTCGCGATCCTTTATCACCTTTGGGCGCAGGAGACCCCGACACTCTTTGATCCCATGACGGTGGTATTTGTGCTGAAGCCGGAGCTGTGTCCGGTGCAGCCTCTGCATATTGTGGTCGACGACAAGGGATATACGCGGGAGGAGCCGGGAGCCGCGAATGCGCAGGTATGCCTTCATTCGAACCCGGAGGATTTCTTTCAGTTTTATTTGAGGAGGGTGGGAGAGCAGTAGGGACTGCCGCTCAATCGTAGATAGGGGGGCATTCGCACTGAAGGCCCGATTAAGGGGGCAGAGACTCCTCGGGATGACAAGCCGTTTTATTACAAGGTGAAATGAAAACATGGGAAGACTACGAAGAGCATTTGCTTTTCTGTGTGCAGCGATAGCGTTCTGTTCGGCGGCGCTCGCTCAGCAGAATGTCGATCTGATTGTCAGTGGCGGGATCGTGGTGACGATGAACGGGGCACGCGCGATTTATCGGGACGGAAGCGTCGCGGTGCGCGGGGACTCGATTGTCGCAGTGGGACCGCGGACGGAGGTCGAGGCCAAGTATAAGGCCGCGAAGACCATCGACGCGCGGGGGCGGCTGGTGCTGCCAGGGTTCATCAATGGGCATACCCACGTGCCGATGACGTTGTTTCGCGGGCTGCACGACGATGTCACCCTGAACGACTGGCTCTACAAGTACATCTTCCCTGCGGAAGCGAAGAATGTGAATGAACAATTTGTGCGCTGGGGGACGCGGCTGGCAGCAGCGGAGCAGATTCGCGCGGGCGTGACCACTTTCGCCGACATGTATTACTTCGAGGATGCGATTGCGGAGGAGACGAAGGCGGCGGGGATGCGCGCTGTGCTGGGAGAAACCTTCATTGACTTTCCGGCTCCCGACAACAAATCGGAGGCGGAGATGCTCGCGTATACGGAGAAGTTCTTGAAGCGATGGCAGGGGGATGCGCTGATCCATGCGGCTCCGGCGCCACATTCGATCTATACGTGCTCGAAGAAGACCTTGCAGGATGCGGCGGCGCTGGCCCGAAAATATCAGGCGCCTCTCTTGATTCACGTCGCCGAAATGAAAAAAGAGTGGTCCGACAGCGAGAAGGCGAATGGGATGTCTCCAGTAGCCTATCTCGACCACATCGGAGTGTTGGGGCCGAACGTTGTGGCGGCGCATTGCATCTTTGTCGACGAGGCCGACCGGAAGCTGCTGGCGGAAAAAGGCGTGGGCTGCGTGCATAATCCGTCGAGCAACATGATGATCGCGAGCGGAGTGGCTCCCGTCCCTGAAGAGCGTGCGGCCGGAAT
>DASYYT010000156.1:0-3923 GCA_035949755.1 Candidatus Sulfotelmatobacter sp. | reverse complement strand
GAGACGTAGGTCGTGTCTCCATCGGGAGGGACGTCATCGACGCACTGCCAGTTTGCGGAGGCGCCGTTCGGCGTGACGGTCGTCGCATAGCCTGCGCCATTCGGCATCTTGGTGTAGATCCGCGTTCCTTCGCCGAGAACCGCGTTGGGCGCGCTGCCCGAGGCATCGTGAGCGTGGAAGTCGTCGAAGCGCATACCCGAGACCGAGGTACCGCCATTAATGAAGCCGATGGTCACCCCGTTCGCATAGGCGTTGCTGGTGATTTGAGTGTCGACACCCGAGGCGGTGATCAGGGCGCCTCCGCCCGCCGGCTCGCCGAGCCAGAGGTTCACCGATCCAGAGGTGTTGATTACTGTCTCGAAATCGATGAAGTAGTACGTGTTCGCGACAATAACGCCCGGACCGGAACTTGCCAGCTTTGTGCCCAGCCCGCCATTCCACACCTCAAGTGCACCACTGGCATTGACGGCCAGACTGACCTGGCGGGTGCCTCCGTCGTTGAAAGCAAGAAATCCCTGGCTGCCGGAACTAGGCAGCGATTCGAATAGCACTGCGAAGGACGCGATCGGCTCCGGGGAATCAGCGCTGTAGTTCTTCGTCTTGTAAACCGATGGTCCCAGGCGCACTCCTTGCCCCACGCAGTTCGGGGCGGCCGGGAAGCGCGCATAAGAAGAGCTATATTGCGGCGTCCCATTGACGAGGTCCCAGCGTTCGCCGGTGGTCGTGTAGTCGTCGAATCCGTCCCAGATGCAGGAGTACATGAAGTCTTTAGTCTCTGGCCCGAATGGGCCGTTTGCTGAAGTGGATGCGCTGTGAAATCATGCTGGGCGCGTGAGAAAGGAGGACGAAAGTGAAATCCTTCGCGTATCTACTCATGGTGCTGAGCCTGTTCAGTCTTCCAGGGTTCGCGATGAAAAATCGGCAGCATGCTTTTCGAGAATCCTGTGACGTGGTCTGGGATGCTGCAGTCGGTGTGGCTAAAAGTCAGGACTACCGGATTGTCGGAATCTCAAAAGAAGACCAGGTTCTCTCGCTCGCGGTCGGGGGCGTCTGGGCAGGTGAGCGGATCATCTCGTTAAGCTTGTCCAGCGGACCGGAAGGCGGATGTGTGGCAACCGCGCAGAGTGCCTTTTCAGGCCTCGCTCATTCGGATGGCCCCGATCTTTTGTCCCGCATCGTCGCCTCGATGGTCACCAAGGGAATGGACCCTCACTCGAAAGCGGTCCGACGATATAAGGGCTGCCTCGCACAATTCACGGATGAGGAAAAGTGCGAAGCGCGACTTCGGAAGGATCTAGCAAAAGAATCGGCAAAGGATCCCTCGAAACAACCCTCTCTATCCGAGGACTGGTGGCAAAACGCCAAGCCAGTGGCCAAATGACAAGCCCTGAGCTTTTTAGTGCGGCGTCCGTCGCTGCACTTCCTCCCTTTCCACCATCGCGCGCATGACCATGTGGGGCAATGCGGCAGAGAGTGCCCGGCCGATTTTCTCCTCCACTCCGATTTCTGCTCCCTTGGCGTCGATGTTCAGGTTGATCGCGGGCATGGCGCCGCTGCGTAACATTGAGCTGGGCGTGATCGAGGCGCCGGCCGGAACGTTCATCAGCTCCGGACCTTGCTCGCCGACCCAAGCCAGCCCACCGGGGGCGAAATCTGTACCGGCTGCATAGCCGGGCACGACGGAGCCCAGACCGATGCCACCACCGCCGGCCGCCTGGCTGATACTGCCGATATTCGTTGCTGCTCCAGTCCCGCCGCCAAAGAATCCGCCGAACAAACTGCTGAGGCCTCCGCCGGTCAGCAGGGAAGCGAAAATCTTGTTCATCACGAACTTCAGCGCCATCTGATCGAGATCCAGAAAGAAGCTGCGCCAACTCACTCGCGCGCCGGTCAGCACTTGCGCAGTGGTCTCTTCGAAGCCCTGCAGTCCCTTGTTCAAAAGATCGAAGGTGTTCTGCGCGGTCGAGCCCTTGCTGCCCTGGCCTTCCAGTTGCAACTTGAAAGCCTGCCAGCCGCCGCTGAGGCCGCCCTTCTCCAGCATTTTTTCCAGAGCGTCGGTGCTCTTGGCCATTTCCTCGCGGGCTTTCTGCAAGGCCGCGGTATAAGCCGTCTCATCGATCAGGCCTTCCTTCAGCAGCAGATTCAATTCACTTTTTGCGAGGTTGTACTGCTGGAGCGGACCAAGGGCATCCTGATAGGCCTGGGCCGCCATCTTGGTCTTCGCTGCTGCGTCGTTGGAGAACACGTCGAACTGCGCTGCTACTGTGCCGCCCGTGCCGAGAGTCGGAAGCGCCGCCGCGGCGGCAAAGTTGGGCGCGGTCGCAATGGAGGGAATCGGCAACTTGAGCGCGGGCGCTGTGAGCTTGCTGCCGAAAAATTCCCCCATTTCCTGCTCCACTTCCGCGAGCGACTTACCGTCAAACAGCAGTCGGAACGAGATCGGACCGATCCGGTTCTGCAGATTGGTCAGCGACAGCACGGACTTTTTCACTTCCGCATCGAGCGCTGCGTACTGATCCTTGGGTGGCTGCGCCGACTGGTAGGCCTTCTTCAGGCTCTCGGCCCACTTCTGCGTGGCGGCATCGGCCTCCTGGATGCGTTCGACTTCTTTTTTGAGAGCATCTTCCGCGTCCTTGTTGTGCACTCCGGCGGTAGTGCTGGAGAAAACCTGCTGCAGATCCAGAAGCTGCTTCAACAGGAGTACCGTGCTCGACAGTTCAGTACTGGAAATGCCGCTTCCCGGCATGTACCAGGGATGACCTTGGGCGGCTTTGGCATTCATCTCCGCGAGCGCGGTCGTCACCCTGGAAATCTCGTTCGCCAACAAGGCCGCGGAGGTGTGAGTTTTGTTGATCGAGTCAGCGAGCCCCGCGGCGTCGAACTTCTCTTTGAATCTTCCGATCTCACTGGTGATCTGATCGACTCGAAGCGTGCTTTGAAACGAACTGATTGCATGCAGCCAGTCGCCAAAGGCCGCCCAGCCCTCCGTCAGGGCTCCGCTGGCCTCTTGCGCCGCCTTGGTCTGTTTCATCTCGGCTTCAGCCAGGCGATCCGCGGAGGCAATTGCCGCGGTGACTGCTTTGTCTTTCTCTTTGTAGGCGGCCATCTCTTCCGCGAACACTTTATCGGCGCTCGCCGTCGCCTCTCGCAGCGCTTCTTGGGCCTTCTGCGCTTTTTCGATCGACTTGGAAACTTTGTCAAAGAGCTCGTAGCCGGCGAAGACTACCGCACCGCCAGCGACTCCGCCCAGGACACTCGATAACGCCTTTCCGAAAGCCGGGAAGGTTTCGACCAGCAGCCGCGTCATCGGCCGGTTGATGTGGATGCCGATCATCTCGTCGATCGAGCGGAAGGCCTCGGCGCCGTCGCGCGCGTTGCGCTTCATCTGGGACGACATGTTCAGCGTCTGCTGGTTGATCAGACGGAAGGCCTCGGGCGAGCCCTTCTCCAGGCCGCTGAGGTCGTAGCCGAGCCCGACCAGAATGGTGGCGAGAGTGGTAGCCATGTTTTTTTATCGAACCAACGTGTCGATGCGGTCCAGCGCTTCCTTGGTGCGGTCGTAGAGTACTTGGATGGCGGCATCCGAAGAGGAATCGAATGCCGGTTTCAGCCAGGGATGCGGGGGAACGTCATGCGAGCCCAGCTCGATCTCACGCCCGCTACGGCGCCGCTGCTTGGCCGATCCAAAGCGCGACTTCCAGGAATAGCCGGGCATGCCGTGTCCGCCTTCCACGAAGCGCGCGTAAACTCCAGGCGACGTCGTCGAGTCCTGTCGGCCGGCGTAGCGTCCGCGCTTTCGCGTCTTCAGGCCCGGGCCGGGATAGCCGGGTCCGACCAGCACGCGGTTCGCACGGAAGTCTCCGGAGATGCGCACCTGGACGATGATGTCGTCGGCCAGTTCGCCGGTTCGCCGCGGCGCCGAA
>DASYYT010000155.1:0-8131 GCA_035949755.1 Candidatus Sulfotelmatobacter sp. | reverse complement strand
CATCCATGGCGTTACCGTCCGGACTCGCCTGATCGAATTACCAGAGCCTGGGGTACCCCACGTCTCGCCGCCTTTGCGAGACGCGGGAATCGATGACAGCAGGCGCCTTTTGCTCAAGCCCGAAAACCAGCAGCCCATCGGCGCTTTCAAACTCCGCGGCGCCTACAACAAAATTGCCTCCCTCTCCGACGCCGAGCGGCAGCGCGGCGTCATCTCCTATTCCTCCGGCAATCACGCCCAAGGCGTGGCCTATGCGGCCCGCGCCCTGAAAGTGAAATCCATCATCGTTATGCCCAAAAACGCGCCCTCGATCAAGCGCGAAGCCACCGCAAATCTCGGAGCCGAAATCGTCCTCGTCGGACCCGGCTCAGACGAGCGCAAGTCCAAAGCCGAAGAGCTCGCCGCCCAGCGCGGATACGTCATCATCCCGCCATATAACGACGAAAAAATCATCGCCGGGCAGGGCACGATCGGCCTGGAAATCCTGGAAGACCTGCCCGAGGTCGAAGCCATCTTCTCGCCCGTCGGCGGCGGAGGCTTGATCAGCGGGGTCGCCGCCGCCATCAAGATAACCAATCCCAAAATCAAGATCATTGGCGTCGAACCCGAACTGGCCGCCGACGCCCAGGCCAGCCTGCGTGCCGGAAAAGTTGTCCAGTTCCCGGCCGAGCAAGTTTCACGCACTCTCGCTGACGGACTCCGCACCCAGAGCGTCGGCCCCATCAATTTCGAGCACATCCGCGCCTACGTCGATGACATCGTCACGGTCACTGAAGACGAGATTCGCCAGGCGATGAAACTCCTGGCCCAGAATCCCCAAACCGTAGCCGAGCCCAGCGGCGCCGTTTCTGTAGCGGGTTTTCTCTTCCGCCGCGCTGAACTCCCAAAAACAATCTTGAACGTCGCCATCATCAGCGGCGGCAACATCGAGCCCGCGATGTTGAGCGAGTTGCGCCGGTGACTGCCGGACTGAAGTCCCAATCGCACCCTGCCGGACTCAACGTCGCACGCCTGCGGCACCTCAGCTTGCTCGCTGGCGTTGCAAGCAACGTCTCTACAGCGAATAATCTATCTATGAACTGGCGCCTGATCTTCCTTGCTGCTGCCCTGTCACTTCTTACGACGGTAGCTTCCGCCGACGCTCTCCGCGGCACGCTGGTGAAAGAAGAAACCATCCGCGTCTCTCCCAGCGCGGACGCCCCCAAACTCGGCGAAGCTGCTCGCGGACACGAACTGGTGATCATCGAATCCAGTCCCGGTTGGGTCCACGTCGAAGCCATCCTGCGCGATCCTCGGCAGGAGCAAGACGAGGACGATGACGACGAGCAATCTCAAAGCAAGACCATCACCGGATGGGTCGCCAGCAAGGCCCTGGTCGGCATGAACACGCCCGATGGCGACAAGATCATCTTCGGCGAGGCGGCCAATTCGGAAGACGAGGCCAGCCGCCGCCGCGGCCGCCGCGACGCCGCCCAGGACGCCATGCGCCTTTATTACCGCGTCTACGATTTATTCCCGACCTCTCCCCTGGCTGCCGAAGCGCTCTATCGCGCCGCCGACATCCGCTGGCAGATGGATCGCGCCGACGTGATGACCCGCCCTTCCGCGCGCGAACGCGACGCCTACCTGCGGGGCACCATCAATGAGGATTGGATGAAACTGGTGATGAAGAAATATCCCGGCACCAAATGGGCCGACCTCGCCGCCTTCCACCTGATCGAAAACAAACTTTGCGGCGATTGGCAAGGCGCGTCCAAATGCCCGGAAAAAGAAGCCGACATGTACGAAAAGTATGTCAAAGAGCACGAGCAGTCTCCCGCCGCTCCCGAGGCTCTCTACGACGCCGCCTGGCGCCAGTCCGCCCTGATCGAGATTTACCGCACCGAAGGCAATCAGAAGAAGTCCGAAGAGGCCAAGAACCGCGCCCTCGCCCAGGCCCAGAAGATTGTCAGCCAGTATGCTCAAAGCAGTTGGGCCTTGCGCGCGCAGGATCTGATCTTTTACATTCAGCAAGGCGTTCCCACCTGGGGCAACGCGACCGACTGAACGTTTCCCATGGCGGATAATCCGCAAAACAAATTTCGTTTCGCGATGCTGGGCTTCTCGATCACGGCCTTGTTTGTCGCCTATCAGTTGCTCACAAATTCCGTGCCTGACGTTCCGCGGGAACCCGCGATGATGGTCTTCTTCGTCGTGCTCTGTCCGCCTTCGCTGCTCTCTGTTACGCTGGACCCGGAAGTCGGCTCGAAAACCTTCTTCTTTATCTGGATCGTCGTCGGCATCCTCAACGCCGGCCTTTACGCCACCATCGTTGCTCTGCTGAGCAGGCGCAAAAAATCGGCAGACTCAACCGACAAACTCCCCAGTTGAAAATTTCTGAGATACTGTTGGTCCGCATCTTCAGGGGGGACGTTTGCACGATTACCTGCTCTCACTCATTCTTGGCATTGTCGAAGGCTTGACCGAATTCCTGCCGGTCAGTTCCACCGCGCATTTGCGCATCTCGGAAGCTCTGCTGCACATCAGCCTGTCGGACGGCTACTGGAAGATGTATTCCATCGTCATTCAGCTCGGCGCGATTCTGTGCTTGCCGGTTTACTTCTGGGGCCGCATCCTCAAGTTTCTCTCCACCTTCCCTCGGGGTGAGAGCGGTAACCGCACGGCGCTGACTCATCCACTTGGCCTGACCATGGTCGCATTCGTGGTCACCGCGATTCCCTCATTCCTGCTCACTAAGGTGATTGGCAAGCACCTCGAGAACATCGTGATCATCGGCTGGTCGTTGCTGATTGGCGGAATCGTCATGTGGATCGTCGATGCCATGCACGCCAAGGCCGAAGCCGCCGGCCCCAACGGAAACAGCCGCATTCACACCTGGAAGATGGAAGACATGAGCCTCGGGCAGTCCATCTGGATCGGCTTCTGCCAGATCTTCTCGGCGGTATTTCCGGGGACGTCGCGTTCCATGTCGACGATTGCCGCCGGACAGATCGCGGGAATGTCACGCGCCTCGGCGCTGGAATTCTCGTTCTTCCTGTCCATGCCGACCATGGCTGCGGCCACGCTCTATACGCTCTACAAATCGCTGCGCGGAAAGGGCGAGAACCCCATCGGCGTCTCGCAGATCGATCCGCACCAGTGGGTGGTGCTCGCGATTGGATTCGTGGTCTCGTTCATCGTTGCCTACGCGTCGGTGGCCTGGTTTATGGCCTACGTGCGCAAGCGCGGGTTTGCCCCGTTCGCGGTGTATCGGATTGTCATAGGAATCCTCGTATTGGTGTTCGCGGCCAAGCTCGCCTAGATTCGGAAAGTTTCTTCCTCGGCATCGGATTTTTTTGCGACAGCGTTCTTAACGCTCATTGACCCCGACAATGAGTGAAATCGCGCCGATGTTTTCAAGGGATGCGAGTCATGCGCGGGTCTGCCATTCGTGTAAACTCGACGTGCAATCTCAATTTTCAATTTGACTGTTTTCCATTGGTAGGGGCGATGACATCATGATTACTGGCTCTCAACGGCGGGTTTCGTCTCGCATTTGGCTATGCGTCGCATCTGCGGCGCTCGGGTTGCTAGCGGTGTCCATGCACTTTCCTCTGTGCGCCGATGCTCAAACGGCTCAGGCACAAGCCGCTCCGACGCAAACGCCTCACCCACGACCACATCGAGAGGAGCTCCCGGCGGACTCGGTTGCACCGGTGGGCACGCTTGATTCGGTGGCCACGGTCCACGTTGACGTTACGCCGGGGCACGTTCTGAATACGATCTATCCCGATACCGCGACTGGGGCTTGGATGGATGATCTGAGCAAGGCGCAGGTGGACCATCTGAGCAAGCCGGAGACGATTCAGGGAGTCAAAAACCTGGGTTGGGGTTCCATCACCATGCGCAACAACAGCGAGTTGCGTCTTTCGGCATGGCACTGGAACGAAAACGGCACATGGAGCGATCCAGCGACAAAGAGCGGCTATTACATCGGCAGCGCGGACCTGGGCGAACCGATCCATTACGGCTACTCCTACTCGTTGCCCCATCGCGACTTCATGACGAGCGGCGATTCACCTTTGGTGGCGGGGTTTCAAAGTTACTGGAAGAGCAATCCCTACCTGACCAGCCACTTCACGGGCGAGAGCGATGCGCTGCATCCGCAATGGGTGGTGATCGATATGGGCACTGCCCGCGCCGTCAATGCGATCCACATCCAATGGGTAAATCCGTATGCCGTGGTTTATGTTGTGCAGTACTGGATCGGCGACAACAACGCGATGGACTGGGACATGGGTCCGAACGGCATGTGGAAGGCTTTCACGTCGGGTGCAGTGCTGAACGGCAGTGGCGGGGATGTCCATCTGAAGCTTTCGGATGCGCCCGTCAGGACGCGCTTCGTCCGCGTTTTGATGTCGAAATCCTCCGGAACCTGCGATACTCACGGGTCGCAGGATATTCGAAACTGCGTCGGCTACGCCCTGCAGACGTTGTCCGCCGGTACGATCGATGCCGCAGGGAAGTACGCGATTGTTTATCCCGCTGACGGCGTAGAGCCCGGACCTGGTGCGCCGCCACGCCTGGAGGGCGCTGGAGACCAAGAGGTGATCGCCGGTTCGGAGGCAGACTTGGCTGGATCGTTTTTCGCTTCTTCGATCGATCCCTGGCACCAAGCTGACAACCTGATCACCGGAGGCCGCGATCAATACAACGGCATGGACAATTTCTTCAGCAGTGGATTGACCATGGGCCATCCGGCGCTGGTTGCCTGTGCGGCGATTTATGACACTCCTGAAGATTGCGCCAATGAGGTTTCCTACATTCACAAGCGTGGTTATCCCGTGGTGGGAATTGAAGTCGGCGAAGAGTGCGACGGCAAGCACATGACCCCGGAAGATTATGGCGCCATCTACATTCAAGTGGCGGATGCGGTGCACAAGCTAACGCCGGGCGCCAGGTTGGGCGGCCCGATTTTCGAGGGCGTCGACAAAGACATCACGCTCTGGGAGGACGATCAGGGACGCACTTCGTGGTTGGAGCGATTCGTCGATTACCTGAAAGCCCACGGACACCTCAAAGATCTTTCATTCATGTCGTTCGAACACTACCCATTCATGATCAATGGATTCACTCCGCCGAACGACTGGGTGAGCCTTTACATGGAGCCGGGAATTATGAAGCACGTCCTGCACATGTGGCGGCAGGACGGCGTACCCTCGGACGTGCCGCTGATTATTTCCGAGAGTGGAATCGTAGCTGGACCAAGCGGACCGGGCTACTTGGGCGTGACCGGCCTCGCTATATGGGAGTGCGATGCGTTTGGCACATTCTTTGAACAGGGCGGCACAGCGTTCTATCGTCCGGCAATCAATAATGGAGCCGCTGGTCACGGAATCCTCAGCCCCGAGGGTGGCGCTGATGGCGGCGGGGCGTACGGCACCCCTGCATATACTCCCTATTCTTCCGCACACCTGATCAATTTCGAATGGTTGCAGCACGACGCGGGGGCGAACAAGATTTTCCCGGCATCGGCCGATCTTAAGGACGCTGCCGGTCGCACCGTGGTTACCTCATACGCTGTCAAACGTCCCGACGGGAACTGGTCGTTAATGCTGATTAACCACGATTTGAACGCAGGCCACCCGGTTCATCTCGTTATCGATGATGCCAAGCACGTCAGTCATGCGTTCGTCGGATCGGTTGCTCTTGTGCAGTATTGCAACACGACTTCTGACGACAAAAACGTCACAATTGCCGCCACGCCCGACGGCGTGTACACACTCCCGGCCGGGTCCATCACCGTGCTTCGCGGGAAGCTGCGCTAGTTCAGCGGGAGCGGAAACAACCCGATCACTCGGTTTACGCAACGCGCGCATCTGCATGGAAACCGCCTGATTCCTCTAGAGGATAACCACGTAAACACCGTCTCGCAATTACCTGATTGTGGGAACCCCGGCTTCTTGGCATAATAGTTCCGCTCTGGCCGTTGCGCCGAAGACGTGTCTTCGGCGATTGATCCGGCCTTCATGGATTATTTGGCAACGATTTTTGTGCCCACGGGGAACCGCCGGCTCAACGAGCTGGTCGGCTTCCTGATGTGTGTCTCCGCGCTCCTCCTCTTCCTCGCGCTGGTTTCTTACTCGCCGCTCGATCCTTCGTGGAACAGCGCCTCGGTTCTGACCGGATCGCATGCCGCGCGCAACTGGATTGGCGTGGTTGGAGCCTACACCGCCGACGCGATGCTGCAATTCTTCGGCGTGGGCGCATTTCTGCTGGTGATTTTCCCCACGATGCTGGGCGCGCGCTGGTTCCGCTCGATAAAAGTGCAATCGCCGCTGGCGAAGACACTAGGCGGAATCTGGCTGATGATCTTCATTCCCGCCCTGCTTGCGCTCTTGCCGGGACAATTTCGCTGGATGGGCGTGATCCCCATCGAAGGCCTGATGGGCCGCGTAGTGGGCGACTTCCTGATCCACTACCTCAATCTGGTGGGCGCTTACATTGTGTGCGCGACGATTCTTGCCGTGTCCTTGTATTTGTCGACCGCATTCTCCTTCTCGGCGATTCAAGTCTGGGCTCCCACGCGGTTCGCCTTCGTCACCGCGCTCTGGAACCGCTACCAGGATTGGAAGCAGGAGCGCCTGCGCAAGCGCCAGCAGAAAGAACTGGAACAGCGGCGGACATCAAAGCCCGTCGTAAAGACGCAGTTGATCCCTTCGCGCCCACCGTCGGCGGTTGCCTCTTCGGAACCGCGGCGCACCGGTATTGAGCGCATGATGGCCGAAGAAGAAGCGCATGCGCCCGCACAATCCGCCAGCGGCGGAATTCTCGCCGACTCGCTCCCCCAGCCTCTGGGTTCGGAAGGCGCTTCTGATCCCGAGGTCACCGAGCGCGCCGACAGCAGACACAAAGCCAAGACGACGATGCCGAAGATAGCCGGCGGATACAAGCTTCCCTCGAGCAGCCTGCTGCAGCGCCCCGATGAGCAACAGGCGGTTGACGCCGACGAACTCAAGCTGCTGGCGCAGGTGCTCACCGAGAAGTACGCCGAGTTCGAGGTCCACGGGCAGATTACGCAGATCAATCCCGGCCCGGTCGTTACCACGTTCGAGTTCAAGCCCGAAGCCGGAATCAAGTACAGCCGCATCACCAATCTTTGCGACGATCTGTGCCTGGCGTTGAAGGCTGAGAGCATTCTGATCGAGCGCATGGCCGGCAAGAGCACAGTCGGCATTCAGGTGCCGAACCGCCAGCGCGAAATCATCTGGCTGCGCGAAAACATCGAGTCGCAGGAATTTATGGGCTCGAAGTCGAAGCTGACCATGGCCATGGGCAAGGACATTAATGGTCGCATCGTCACCGCCGACCTTGCGGGCATGCCTCACCTGCTGATTGCCGGATCGACTGGCGCGGGCAAAAGCGTCGCCATCAATGCCATGATCATGTCCATTCTGTACAAGGCGACGCCCGAGCAGGTTCGGCTGATTCTGGTCGACCCCAAGCGCCTGGAATTGGGTAACTACGAAGGCGTCCCGCACCTGTACACTCCGATCATCACTGAGCCCAAGCTCGCCGCCAACGCGCTGCGTAATGCCGTCCGCGAGATGGAGCGCCGCTTGAAGCTGCTGGCCTCCAAAGGCGTGCGCAACATTGACCAGTACAACCGGCTCTTCGATCAAGGCGGCACGCCAAGCCTGTTCGACGAAGGCTCAGATGAGAAGCCGATTCCGTATATCGTCATCATCATCGACGAACTGGCCGACCTGATGATGCTCGATTCGAGCAACGTGGAAGAGTCGATCACGCGTCTGGCGCAGATGGCGCGCGCCGTGGGGATTCACCTCGTGCTGGCGACGCAGCGGCCTTCGGTAGATGTGATTACGGGCTTGATCAAGGCCAACTTCCCGGCCCGTGTCTCGTTCCGTGTGGCGACAAAGGTGGATTCGCGCACCATCCTCGATGCCAATGGCGCCGAAGCCTTGCTGGGCAAAGGCGACATGCTGTATCTGCCCTCGGGATCGGCGCGGGTGCATCGCCTGCACGCACCCTTCGTGACCGAGAAAGAAATCGCCGCCGTAGTCGAGTTCTGGAAGTCGCAAGCCCTCGCCGAATATCAGCAGCAGTTCCTGGAGGCGCCCAAAGAAGAGCG
>DASYYT010000154.1:0-7126 GCA_035949755.1 Candidatus Sulfotelmatobacter sp. | reverse complement strand
GCGAAAATCTGCGCACCGTGGTTAACCACCTTAGGGAGTTGGCCATTAACGACGGGCATGGCAAGACCCTCGATGTTCCAGTTGGTGGGCCAGAAGCCACCGTTGTCGACCGACGTGGGGAAGCCGGAGGTCCAGCGGAATAGTCCGGAGAACCGCCAGCCACCAATCAATTCATTCAGCCATGGACTGGCGTCCTGGGCCAGCATCTGGCCTCGACCGAATGGCAGGCGATACACCCAGTTGGCATTGACTTGGTTGAAAGCGTTGAAGCTGGAGAGACCGCGCAGGCTTAGCGGGGCCCAAGTGTTGATAACGATCCCGCCGCCATTGTTGTCGTTCCCCGTGCCGCCGCTGCCCTCCCACGCGCCGACGCGGCCCGCGTCAGAAACTTCGTCGAGCGATTTCGAGAAAGTGTAATTGAACTGGCTCGTGAGATTATCGTTCCAACGGACGTTGTAGGTCACTTGCAGAGCATTGTAGTCGGAGGTGCCGATGTTCCTCCAAGCGGTAAGCGAGCTGAACTGATCATGGTAGAAGGCGTACGGGCCGAATTTGCTGTTGGGGACGGAGTAGCCGGAAACCGCACTGGGCGTGTCCAAGATAAAGAGACCGAATGTCTCGTTGTGCTCGTTGCAAGACCAGAAATCGTAAATGGCCTGCGTGGCAGTGAGCGCGCCGGGATCGTCGTCACCGATACAATTGAGTCCCTGCCCATCCAAATAGCTCTGCGTGATGCTGCTCCAGCCGGGGAACATATTCTCCCAGTAGGGGATGGGCTGAACCGCGGAAGTCGCCAAACCTTGCGCAACTTCCTGGGACAGCATTGTGGCCGCTTTGAAGTAATCCGTTCCGCTCGTTGGGTCGGTCAGGTCGGTCGGCATGGCCTCATCCACCTGCATAGGCAAGCGGCGACCCACGGTTCCCACGTAAGCGACTTGCAAGGAAGAGCTGTGGCCGAATTCGCGGGTGAGAGTCAAATTGAACTCGTGAGCGTAAGGGGTTTTGAGCGACGAGTCCAAGCCCCAGTTGATGGCGAAGTTCCCGCTGCTAGGAATCACGGGAAACCCCCCTGGTGGAGCGGTTTGCAGTATGCAGCCGGGCGCCCCGAGTGAGGGGCAGGGCGGCGGCAGGCAGTTAGGACAGGTGAAACGGGGCAGGGCTTGCACCGTGTTGCCGCTGGCTCCTGCCGCGTCACCGATGACGCTGGTCAATCCAAAGGAGCCGTTCTGATCGAACGTGTTGACGATGGGCATCCCAAAGTGGTCGTAGACGATGCTGTACCCGCCGCGAATCGAAAACTGGTTTTTGCGGCCGAAAATCTTCGAAAGCCATCCCTCGCCGGTGTCCGGCGACCAAGCCACCGCCAGGCGCGGCGAGAAATCTTTGTAGTCCCAATTCCAGAAGCCCGGGCCGTGATTTTTCGGTCCACCCAAAAAGAACCCGAGTTCACCGGCATTAATGGCGGGCATCCCTTGTTTGGCAAGCTCACCGGATTTTTGCATCCAATCGCCCAGGTGCTGACCCGAGCAGGTGTTGCTCGCGGTCAAGACGCAGGGAAGGACCTCCGCGCCATTGGTTTCGTATGGCGGGGCTTCGAGGACGTAGCGCAGGCCATAGGTGAAGGTCAGGTTGGGCGTAACATGCCAGGCGTCCTGGCCGTAGAATTCGTAATCGTTGAGCGCGTAATCGCGATGGGCGGCAGCGCCTTGGGGAAGAGCGGTGCCTGAGGGAGTGTAGTTGTAGAAGCCGTCACCTTCGGCCAAGATGCCGTATAGCAGCATGGCTGACGGATCGTAGCCGGTGCAGCCGAAATTGGGGTCCACGGCAGGGAAACCATTATTGGCGGGGTTGAGCGGGCTGGACTGGTTGGAGGTGCAGACGATGCCGGTGGTGTTCAAATAGGCCAAATTCATTGACGCGTCCGAAAAAGACTTGGCATAGCTGATGCGGTGATCGCGAATGATGAACAGGTTAGTGCCGAAGCTGAAGGCGTGGTTGCCGTGAACCCAGTTCAGGTTGTCATTCAGTTCGTTGACAGGAACGATGTAGGACGTTGAGCGGGTCGTCGGGACGGATTGGCTCACGCCGGACAAGATCACCGCAGGCAGAAGCGACGCGCCGGCATTCGTATCGGCCTGGCGGATCAAGTCCCAGTGGAATGTGTTCACCTTTGTAGGCGAAATCACCGAGGTCAGTCCAAATATCGAGGCCTTGCTGCCGTCGAGCAGCGTGGTCTCTGGTGTCTGACCAGGAAACAACCGCACCCCGGGCAGCCTGTTATTCTGTGTCTGCCCGCGCCAGAACACGGTTTCCGAACCGCTGCTGGTAATGTGGTAGTCGAGCCGAGTGATGAATGTGTCGTATCGGGAGTCTTGGTTGGAAGAGAAGCGGTAACCTTCGATATTCAGACCATCGCCCACGGTGGCGTCGTTCGGATTCGGGTATTGTTGCAGCATGGATAGCACGGCGGAGTTGGCCCCGATTCCATTGGGGTCCATCATCTGCAGCTGACCCTGGGCTTGGGACAGCGCGAAATTGCCTGCTGCAACAGGGTAGCTCGTTCCGCTCTGTCCCTGCACAGTTCCGCCGGGGCACTGCGCGCTATTGGCGCACAGGTACTGGATGACGCCATCCTTAAGAGTCGTGGTGGGCACGAACCGCAGCTCGCTTGCGCCGACGGCGTCGCGCCGGCCTTCGTAGTTAGCAAAGAAGAATAAACGATTGTGCAGGATGGGCCCGCCGATCGTACCGCCAAAAAAATTCTGCTTGAGCTCAGGCGCCTTGTTCGGTTGCGCACTGGCCAGCTGCGCCGCCTTTAGAAATGGATCGTTGGCGCTGAACATGGTGTTGCGGTTGTATTCGTAAAGGGAACCATGAAAGGCGTTCGTGCCGGATTTGGTGACCATGACTTCCTGTGCGCCGCTGGAATAGCCCGCAGTGGCGTCGGCGTTGGCGGTGGTCACGCGGTATTCCTGGACCGAGTCAATGGGGACGTTCAGCACACCGGTGAAAGCGAAGCCGTTATTCACATCATTGATGTCGGCGCCGTCGAGGGTCAGATTGTTTTGATCGCTGCGGAGGCCATTGGCCGCGCCGCTGCGCGTGTCGGTAATCGAAGTATTGACCTGGCTGCCCAGGAAGACAACGCCGGCTTGCAGGCTGAGCAGGTTAGCCACGTCCCGGCCGGCAATGGGAAGTTCCGCCAACTGCTGCTCCTGGATCACGTTGCCTAAGGATGCATCGGTGCGGTTGATGAGCGGTACTCTGTTGCCGTGGACCTCGACCGTCGATGTCACATTCGCCAGACCCAAAGTGACGTTGACGGTAGAAGGGGTGCTGACCAGCAGGATGATGTGTTGCGCTAGGTATTTGGAAAATCCGGAAGCGGTCACCTGCAAGCTGTAGTCTCCCGGTGGCAATGCGAAAAACTCGTAGAGCCCCTCGGCGTTACTGGTCGTTGTGCGTACCAACCCGGTGGTGTTGCTGGTCAGAGTGATCTTCGCGCCGGGCACCGCGGCCTCTGACGGATCCACTATTCTGCCGTTCAGGGAGCTAGCGGTTTGCGCGCGTGCCACCGTCGTGACGAGCGTGAGCAGGACCAAGCCGACCACGGCCCATTGCCAGCGCCTGACGAGCCACTTCCCTCTGAGCGATTGGGCGCTTGTAAGGTTACACTCCGCTCCCGTACTCATTTCGCGATCACACATTGGTTTCCCCTTTTTTAAGCCGAGACGGAAGGTCAACACCCCGAATGCCTCTCGTCCCACCGGCCACAGCCACCCCGTGCTATGACTTCACCTAAGGCAAACAGCCGCGCTTCTCTGTGGTGCGATCCGAACCGACCGCAAGAGCATCTACACGGTCGTCGTGCGCTTTTATCTGCTTTGAGGGCGAATACTCCTTAACCTCTGCGCTGTCAAGAGATTTTTAGCTTTTAAACGTTTCTGTGACGCCGCGCACACGTGCGTCGTTTGAGTCGCGAGCGGATTGACTTCGCGGCGGTTGCGGATACAAAATCACGCGCGTCAGAAAGGCTCAGGAGGGGACGGTGCGATCGAAATTCGCCGCAGTCGTATTCTGCTTCTTGGTATTGGGGTTTGGGCCGCAGGCGCAAGCGCAGTCGGGGCCGCGGTTTGAGCTTTCATTTCCCGCTTCGGTTCATTCCGGCAGCGTCACTGGTCGGCTATTTGTTTTCATCGCGCACAGCGACGAGGTCGAGCCGCGATTCCAGTCGGGTGTGGACGAACTGACCTCCCCTTTTTTCGGGAAAGGTGTGAAGGACTGGGAGCCGGGGCAGACCTCCGTCATCGATTCATCGACTCTTGGCTATCCTCCCGCGAGCCTGCAAGACATTCCCGCCGGCTATTACTACGTCCAGGCGCTGGTGAATGTGTACAGCGAATTCCACCGCGCCGACGGACACACAATCTGGGCGCATATGGACCAGTGGGAAGGGCAGCAATTCAACAGTTCCCCCGGAAATCTCTACAGCAAGGTGCAGAAGATTTACCTGAATCCAGCTGGCTATGACGTCAAGCTGAGCCTGAGCGAAGTGATCCCTCCGGTGCGCGTGCCGCCGGATACCAAGTGGGTGAAGCACATCAAGATTCAGAGCCCCATGCTCACGAAATTCTGGGGCCGGCCGATTTATCTGGGAGCAACGGTGTTGCTGCCGAAGGGCTACGACAGCCACCCGACGGTCCGCTATCCGGTGCTCTACGAGCAGGGGCATTTCTCGCTGGCGAGTCCACTGGGATTCCGCACGGCCCCGCCGACGCCGGAGATGACGAAACGATTACACCGGCAATTCCTACGAAGGCCGAATCCGGTGCTCGAGCGGATGTACCGAGAGCATATGATGTGGGGGTACCAGCTCTATCAGGCGTGGATTTCGGAGAATTTTCCCCGGATGATCGTGGTAACGTTTCAACATCCCACGCCGTACTTCGACGATTCCTACGCCGTGAATTCAGTAAACAACGGGCCGTACGGGGACGCGCTTGTGAAGGAACTGATTCCGTACGTGGAGCGCCACTTTCGAATGATCCGCGAGCCGTACGCGAGGGTACTGTCGGGCGGCTCGACCGGCGGCTGGGAATCGCTGGCGCTGGAAATCTTCCATCCGGAGTTTTTTGGGGGAACGTGGTCGTTCTATCCAGACCCGGTGGATTTCCGGCGGTGGCAGATGAGCAATATTTATGTGGACCCTAACGCATTCTACCCGGCGGGCTATCGGCCGGGCTACGACTGGATCGTTCCCGAGCGGCCTGAGGTGCGGTTGCCTTCGGGGCAGATGACCGTGACGCAGCGACAAGCCAGCAAGCTCGAGGCCGTGCTCGGTTCGCACGGACGTTCAGGACAGCAGGTGGACGCGTGGTTTGCAGTTTACGGGCCGGTCGGGAGCGACGGATATCCCGTGCCTCTCTATAACCTGCTGACGGGTTCGATCAACCGCCAGGTGGCCGATTATATGCGTGAGCACGGCTACGATCTCAGTTACTACCTGAAGGAAAACTGGCCGAAAATCGGAAACGAATTGCGCGGTAAGATCCACGTGTACGTAGGGGACATGGACACGTTTTATCTGAATCTGGCCGTCTACGGGATGCAGGAGCAGCTTGACAGCGAGAAGGACCCTCCAGCGGACGCGACATTTGTTTACGGCAGACCGATGAAGCCGCATGGGTGGCAGCCGATGTCCAACGCGGACCTGCTGCGCATTATGGCCAAGTATATTGAGGAACACGCGCCCGAAGGCGCGAAGAGCGCAGCATGGCTGTACCGGTGATTGCGAAGGAGAAGTTTACGTGATGGTTGCCTGCGGCGATGAAAAGTGGGTCTTCGGATTCACAAGAACGGTCACCCACTGTGTGCTTTCGCCTCGTCTTCCGCTGCCACTTTCCAGAGAGCTTGCAGCATGTCTCCCTTCCAATATTTGTTTCCACCTAGTGCCTCTGCACTGCCGGCCGTATATTCGCTCGCGCTGACCAATACCGAGAGGATTCCAAGGCCCTTCGGATTTTCCTGATCGAACCGTTTGCCCAAGTTGAATCTAGCTATATACTCTGTCCTTGTGGCGCCAATCCTTTCGGTTTCGCGCCGGAACGGAGGCCTCATGAATTTTCTCACTATCGTGCTCGCTTTTCTCTCGTTCGCTCCCGCCCAGCACAAACAACTCATCGTCGTCACCACCAAAAATTGGGGCGCCGTCCAGGGCGTCGCCCAACGTTTCGATTGGCACGGTCGCCGCTACATCAAAGTCGGTCCCAGCTTCCCCGTCGTCGTTGGCAAGACTGGTCTCGCATGGGGCCTCGGCCTCGTCCGGGTCCACCCCGCTCCTGGCGATCCCATCAAGCACGAAGGCGACGGCAAATCGCCCGCCGGCATCTTCGCCCTTTCTTACGCTTTCGGCTTCTCAAAGACGAATACTCGCTTGCCCTTCCGCATCCTCACTCCTACGGTTGTCTGCCCCGACGACTCCCACTCGACCCACTACAACACGCTTGTCGATTCCTCAGAAGTGGCTAAGGATTGGCACAGCGCGGAACAAATGCGCAGCATCAGCGGGTATCGTTTCGGCGTTTTCGTCGCTAACAATAGCGACCCAGCCAAGCCCGGAGCCGGTTCCTGCATCTTCCTTCACATCTGGCATGACCAGTCCCACGGCACCGTCGGCTGCACCGCTATGACCGAATCCAACATCCGTCTTTTGCTTCGCTGGCTCGATCCAGACCAGCATCCCGTCCTCGTCCAAATGCCCACCGCCGAGTATCTCCGCTATCGCAAATCGTTAGGTCTGCCCCAAATCTAAACCCGTCGCTCAGCTACTGCTTCTTGCTCCACTGGCCTGCAGAGTTTTCTCAGCGACGGAAGAGTGATTCCGATATCGTGCATAGTAAGTGCGTCGCAGAAATCGTTGTCTTGTACCAAACGGGGATTTCCGCGCGATTGCGAAATATGCTAAACCACTGTACGATGAGATAGTTCTGAATGGTTTGCCAGCTGTTTTAGGGCCTGTAGCTCAGGTGGCTAGAGCGCGCCCCTGATAAGGGCGAGGTCGACTGTTCAAGTCAGTCCAGGCCCACCATTTGAAATGGCTTACTACACCTACGTATTCCGCAGCGCG
>DASYYT010000153.1:0-6382 GCA_035949755.1 Candidatus Sulfotelmatobacter sp. | reverse complement strand
CGCATGTAGCATCGAACCAGCGGAGCTTCGCTCCGCGGACAGCCGGGGGCGGCTGTCCCTACATTCATGCCGCAGGCGTTTTACCGACGACGTTTGCCCCACCTTCAATGTGATAACAAACCCCACTTTGTAACGTTCTGTACCGATGATCGCTGGATACTTCCTGCAACGGTTCGTTCGCTGGTGCTGGATTCGTGCGTACATGACAACGGTAAGAAGCCCGACCTTAAGGTCGCCGGTCGTTATGCCGGATCATGTGCACTTGATCTTCACTCCACTGGTCGACTACGGGGCTATGGAAGGGTGCTCTCTAGCGGAGATCATGGATGCTATCAAAGGAGCTTCCGCGCACAAGATCAACAAGACCTTGGGGCGCCACGGGCGCGTGTGGCAGGCCGAGTCGTTCGACCATGTGCTGCGGTCATCGGAGAACCTGGACGCCAAGGTTGCATACGTGCTGGCCAATCCAGTCCGACGAGGTCTTGTGAAGGACTGGCATGAGTATCCCTGGCTTTGGAGAAAACCATTCCAAAATCCCTTTGGTCCTATGATTCGCTGATGACGACAGCAGCGGAGCTTCGCTCCGCGGACAGCTGGGGGCGGCTGTCCCTACATAAACCTTTCTGCTACTCTCATCCGCGCACATGCGCGCGGCGGCCATTCTCGGGCTGGGATGTTCGGCGAAAGATCTGAAGCCCTTTCAAGCGGACAAGACTGTCGAATGGCGCATGGGCATGCCAACTGCCGGCGATCAGGTGGACATCATCGTGTTATTTGGCGGGGATGGAACCTTACACCGCCATCTGGGTCAGTTCGTGAAGCTTGGCTTGCCGGTGCTGGTCGTGCCGGCCGGCAGTGGAAATGATTTTGCGCACTCGTTGAACCTGCACGGAGTGCGCGACTCGCGGGCGGCATGGGACAGGTTTTGCAGCGGCGCGCGCAATGTGCGCCAGATTGATCTGGGGGTGATTTCTTCTCTCGGGAAAGAGGGCAGGAATTCGGAGACTCCGCAGTTTTTCTGCTGCGTTGCCGGCGTCGGTCTGGATGCGGAAGTGGCGCGGCGCGCCAACCGTCTGCCGCGCTGGCTGCGTGGACACGGCGGCTACGTTTTGACTCTGTTGCCGAAAATCGTTTCGTTTGCGCCAGTGCAGACGAGGGTCTCGATCGCAGCGGAAAATTCATCCGACGCAAATGCCGGTTGGAGCGCCCGCAGCGACCGGCCGACCCTTGTGGCTGCTTTTGCCAACGCTCCGCTTTACGGCGGCGGCATGAAGATCGCGCCCAAGGCAAAGATGGATGACGCGCTGCTCGATGTCTGTATTGTGGGCGGGATGAATCGGCTCAAACTCCTGTCTCTGTTTCCGACGGTTTACGCGGGGCGTCACCTCGGGATTCGAGGGGTGGAATATTTTCACGCGCGGCGGGCGCGGATTGAGACTGAACGCCCGCTCGATGTCTACGCCGACGGCGAGTTTGTCTGCCGCACGCCGGTGGAGATCTCCATCCAGCCTGCGGTGCTGCAGGTCGTAACGCTTTAGAAACACACGCACGGTAAACCGTGGAAAGGAATTTGTACAGGATGAGCATTAATGCCGCGGCCAGAGTCGGGCTCTGCCTTGCTCCCGCTCTGGTGCTAAACTTTCCTCATGCCTGAAGGACGCTCGCGCACCCTGCTCTGGATTCTGATCGGCGGAGGAGCATTTTTCCTCTTCGTGCTGGCCGTGTTCACGTTGGTGTATCTCACGCTGCACGCCAGTGGAACGGAGGCTGGCTTCGGCGGCTTCGGCGACCGCATCGGGGTCGTGGATCTCGACGGCGTGATTTTGTCGCCGCAGCCGGTTGTAGACGAACTGAAAAAATTCGGCGACGATTCGTCGATCAAGGCGATCATCCTGCACGTCAACTCGCCGGGCGGCGGAGTCGCTGCCTCAGAGGAGATTTACCGGGAAGTGAAACGCATCCGCAAAGAAAAGAAGAAAAAAGTGGTGGCGTCGATTGAAACCGTCGGCGCCAGCGGCGCGTACTACGTTTCTTCAGGCTGCGACAAGATCTATGCCGATGACGGCAGCATCGTCGGATCCATCGGCGTCATCGCGCAATGGGTCAATTACGGCGACCTGCTGAAATGGGCCAAACTCAAAGACGTTGTCCTCAAGACCGGTGAGTTCAAAGATACCGGCAATCCGGCGCGCGACCTCACCCCGGCCGAGCAGGCTTATATGCAGTCGCTCATCGACAACATGTTCGGACAATTTATCCAGGCCGTCGCCGACGGCCGCGGCATGAAGTACGACGACGTGAAGTCCATCGCCAACGGCAAAGTTTGGACCGGGGAGCAGGCCTCGTCGATGAAGCTGATTGACGGCATCGGCGACTTTCAAAAGGCCGTGGACGAAACCGCCAAGTCAGTCGGCATTTCCGGCGAGCCCACGCTGGTGCGTCCGGAGAGAGATCGCAGAACCTTGATGGATCTTTTGCTCGGCAATGTCTCGCAGTATCTGCCCAGCCAGGAGAAAATGCTGGAGCAGCATGTCGGTTTCTATTATCTCTGGAAGTAAGCACGACGCACGGCAACTCAAGCCATAGCCTTCAGCCCTCAGCCATACGACTGCGCAGTTCGCGGCTGGGACGGGTTCGGAGTTCGAGTCCGGCTTGCGCGTGGCGAGACCGCAACTTGCACTAAGCCCTGAAATTTGAGAAGGTTATGAGTGTCGATTTAGGGCACCGAGCGGCCAGAGTTGGACGAAGCCGCAAAGCTATACGTCTGATTTCAGTTTCGCATTCCAAAAGCTTGGGGTAGGAGAGGGGCGACATGACCAAAGCCGATCTAATTGACGAAGTCTCGCGTTTGGCAGAACTTACGCGCAAAGACAGCGAAGTAATCGTGGAAACGATCTTTGACAGCGTGGTGCGCTCGTTGCGCGCCGGCGACAAGATCGAGATCCGCGGCTTTGGCAGCTTCCGGACCCGCCAGCGGCGCCCGCGCGTGGGGCGCAATCCCAAGACTGGAGAGCGCGTGGACGTGCCCGCGAAAAAGATTCCTTTCTTCAAACCGAGCAAAGAGTTGAAAGATTTGGTGAACGAGACCACCGCCGCCGCGACGCCGCCCGCCGCCCCGGCTCCGCCCACGGCCTAAACAAAAACCGGACTTGTCCGTCTGATGGCTATGCGGATCCTTAGAACTGTTCCTCTTTTCCTGCTCTGCGCCATGCTCTGCGCGGCGCAAACCCAGCTTCCCGATTCCCCCGCCGCCCATCAGTTCTCAGCGTGGCTCGAAGCTTTCAACCGCGGGGATCGCGACGCCTACCGGGAGTTTCTGCAGAAAAATTACCCGTCGGCTTTGGAACATCTCGCCCGGTATACGGATTTCCGCGAGATGACCGGTGGCTTCGACTTCAAGAAAGTGGAGGAGTCCACGCCGGACAAGCTGACCGCGCTGGTGCAGGAACGGGCCTCAGATCAAATGGCCCGGCTGACCCTGGAGGTCGACCCGGCGGATGGTCATCAGATTAAGACGCTTGACCTGCGGGCGATTCCGCGACCGGCCGAGTTTCCCCTGCCGCATCTCATCCAAAACGAGCTCATTGCGGCCGCGCGGAAGGACTTGCAGCACGAGGTCGCGTCTGATCACTTTTCCGGGGCGGTGCTGGTGGAAAAAGATGGCAAGCCGATTTTCTCGGAAGCCGATGGCCTGGCCGACCGCGAGCGCAAGATCCCGAACACGCTGAAGACGCGCTTCCGCATCGGCTCGATGAACAAAATGTTCACCGCGGTGTCGATAATGCAACTGGTCCAGGCCGGCAAACTGGGGTTGGATGATCCGATCGGGAAATATCTGACCGACTATCCCAACAAAGACGTAGCCTCCAAAGTGCAGATCCATCATCTGCTGACCCACACGGGCGGAACGGGCGACATCTTCGGACCTGAATTCGATGCGCATCGCCTGGAACTGCGGACGCTGCAGGATTACGTGCAGCTCTATGGCAAGCGCGACCTCAAATTCGAGCCCGGCAGCAAATGGGAATACAGCAATTACGGCTTCATCCTGCTCGGCGTCATCATTGAAAAAGTGAGCGGCCAAAGTTATTACGACTACGTGCGCGAGCACGTCTACGTGCCCGCAGGCATGACGGCGACAGGTTCGGAGCCGGAAGATCAGAAAGTTGACGACCGCAGCGTCGGTTATACCAAGATGGACAGCCCGGAGTGGAAGCCCAATACCGACACGCTGCCATATCGCGGCACCTCGGCGGGCGGCGGCTATTCGACGGTCGAGGATCTGGCGGGCTTTGCCGCCGCGCTCGAACAACACAAACTGCTGAATGCGCACTACACGGAATTGTTAACCAGCGGCAAGCCCGGTACTCCGGACAACAGTTATGCTTACGGGTTTGCTGATCGCAAGATCAATGGCACGCGCTGTTTCGGCCACGGCGGCGGCGCGCCCGGCATGAATGGCGATCTCGAAATCTGTCCTTCGAATGGGTATGTCGTGGCCGTACTGGCCAACCAGGACCCACCGGCCGCGAGTCGCGTTTCTGATTTCATCACTAACCGACTGCCGGAGAAGTAGGGGCCTCCTGTGGTGCAACTAAGCCGCGCTGGCGCGCGGCGGACAGCCGAGGGCGGCTGTCCCCACATTCTATTTTCGGACTTTCCTACATTCTGCGTTTCAGGGCTTAGCTCCGAGATACAGGTCGGCGACTTTTAAGGCCAACTCTGCCGGATTGATGTCCGTCCGATTGGCCAGCACGATTACGGTCAGGTCGTCATCTGGCAATCGCTGGATGGTCGTGCGGAAGCCCATCGTCTCGCCGTCATGCCACATGCGTTTGTGGCCCTTGTAAGGATCTAAAAACCAGCCGAAGCCGTAGCTCACGAGAGAGCCATTCTCAGACTTTGCCGGGCCGCCGGTGGGCTGTACTGGAGTCAGGGCCGGCTGCATTTCGGCTTCGCTGAGCAGATTGTGCTGGCGCAGAGCGCGATCCCATTTCGCCAGGTCGTCAATGGAAGTGTAGATTCCTCCGTCGCCAAGCGTGGCTGAAGTGGAACTCTGATCGGTTTCGCGCCAGCCGTCTTTTTCTTTGGTATGGCCGTAGGCGCGGCGGCGCACTTCGTTTTTGCCTTTCTCATACGCCAGGGTGCCGATCATGTGCAGCGGCGCGAAGATGCGATCGTGCAGAAACTGGCCAAACGGCTTGCCAGATACCTTCTCGACGATTAAGCCCAAAACAACATAGCCGGAATTGCTGTACTGCCACTTCGAGCCCGCGGGAAACTTTCCGGCGGTTTGCTGTTCCAGCAGCTTCAACACTCCCGCGTCGTGAATCTGCGGGATCTGTTCGTCAGGTGTGTGCGGATACTGCGCCGTCAAAATGTCTTCGTAATCGGGCAGACCCGACGTGTGGTTCAGCAGGTTGCGAATGGTGATTGGTTTCCCATACGCCGGGAATTCCGGAAAGATGTCGGTGAGGTGATCGTCGTAGTGGAGCTTGCCATCGTGCACCAGCAGCATGATGCACATCGCGGTGAATTGCTTGCTGAACGAGGCCAGCCGAAAGTCGGTGTCCGGCCCGATGGGCTGTTTCGTGCGCAGATCGGTGACGCCGTATCCGTGCCGGAAGACTGGCTTTCCCTTATATACGACCAGTACCGCCGCTCCCGGAGCGTTATTCGATTGCAGCAAACTGAAGACGGCATCGATCTGGCTGGAGGCAGACTGAGCCGTGGCCGCGAGCACGCACGAGTTGAGAACTAGGAATGTAACCGCAAGTCTGATCGGCAAAGCACCCCCGGCACGACCGTCAAAGTCCCGCATGGCCCGTAGAAACGTCGAGAGTATAACTTTTTTTGGCGGGAGTTGTCCTGAGCCTGGCAGTTGCCGTCGGATGCGAAGAATCGAGAGTTCTTGTCAGAGTGGGCCGAAAGAGGATTAAGCGCGAATCCCCGCCACCGCCATCATCCTGCCGGTCTTGCCTTTTTCGGCGCGGTAGGAGAACAGCGCCTCGGGATGGCAGTTCGTGCACAGCAGCGAGGATTCAATGTTCTTCTTCGGCACGCCCGCGGCCAGCAATTGCCGGCGATTGGCTTCCACCAGGTCGAGAAAGATTTTCTTCGGCAACTCGCTGTGCCCGGGAGCGCGCGCAGTCAGAAACAGCAGAGGATATTTCTCGCGCACCGGATCTGATTCCTTCACCTCGCGAAACAGCTTCGACCCATAGTCGAACTGCGACTCGAACTTGGTACGCACCTCTTCGCCGACCTCGTAACAGCAACCCTGAATCCCAGGGCCGATCGCCACCTTTAGATCGCGCGGGCGGCTGCCGAAGTGACGATACATTTCTCCCACGCCTTTCTCGACGATGCGCTGCACGGTGCC
>DASYYT010000152.1:0-4225 GCA_035949755.1 Candidatus Sulfotelmatobacter sp. | reverse complement strand
GACCGGCTGAAGGTGTTAGTGGACCGCATCGACCCGGTCGAAAAGAAGATCAACTTCGCCGTTTTTGAGGAAGCCCCTCCGCGCGAACCCAAACGCCGCAAGCGAAGATGACCTTGTCCGCCGCTTAGTATTAATTCGGGGGTTACCCGGAAGCGGCAAGCGAGGGGCCGCCCTGGGCTACGCCGGTTCGACTAGCGTGGAAGAGCGGCGCTTCAGCGCCGCGTGAGGGCGACCAATGAAAATCGGGCTTCAGCCCCCGCCGGGAGCGCGAAGCCTCCGAATTCCTGTCAAGCCCCCTTACGATCACAATTCTTTGTAACCCGCTGCTGTAGTTGAAAATATAATTCTCCAAGAATCTCCGGTTTGCCCCCGCCAAATTGATAAAACCGCGCCCGCTTCTCCCGCGTCCAGGTCAAGTGCACCATCTTCCACCGGGGCAACTCCTACAAATGCCACCTCGACTCGAACGGAGTCCCCTACTCCCCCCGCGACATCGACTTCATCGCCGCATATGTGATCCCCACCGACACCTGGTACATCCTGCCAATCCGCGCCACCCACCACCAGTCCGACATCCTCCTAACCCCGCACTGCAATCGCGCCAAGTATGAAAAATACAAGGAAGCTTGGGAACTCCTTCGCCGCTAGACCAGCTTCTTGTAAACAGACGATCTGCACCTTGGGCGCGGATTGTGTGGAGTGCAGCCTGACTACTCGGCGTGCAAGGCTTCGACTGGGTTGACCGATGCGGCGCGGCGGGCCGGAAGAAAACTGGCCGCTAGCGCGCATAGGCCAAGGATCGCAGAGACGCTGGCCAGAGTCATCGCGTCCCAAGCGCTAGTGCCGAATAGCAGGCTGCGAATCACCGAGCCGGCCGCGAGCGACCCTGCCAGGCCGGCGACAAGCCCAATGGCAATGAGCCAGCCAGCCTCTTTCATCACGAGACGGTAAACTTTACCGCGTTGCGCGCCGAGTGCCATGCGCACGCCGATCTCGCGCGTACGCTGGCTGACGGAATAAGCGATTACGCCATACAGTCCGACGACGCTCAGCAAAAGCGCGACCATCGCGAAGCCTCCGACCAGCCATGTCGAGGCGCGGTGCAGGTACTCGGGCTGAGAATCGTGAATGCGCTGGTCCATGGTCGAGCCGCCAAAGGTCGCGATGGCCGGATCGAGGCGGCGGATTTCGGCCGACACCATAGGTAGCACGTTTTCGGCAGGCACCACGGTCCGTGCGACGATCGAGAAAGATCGGAAGGGGTGGTTCTCGAAGGGAAAGTAAAACGCGGCACGGGCTTCGGTGTCGAGCGGACCTTCGCGGATGTCGTCGATGATGCCGACGATCTGCATGGCATGTTCCGGCTTGTCGCCTGCAAAGCCTATGCGCATGCCGATTGGACTCATTCCAACAAAGTATTTTCGGGCCAGCGCATGGTTGATGATGACCACGCGCGGGTGCTGCGCGTCCTGATCGAAATCGGTAAAGTACCGGCCTTCGAGCAGGCGTGCTCCGAGAGTCTTGAAGTAACCGGTACTGACCGGACGAACGGCAACTTCGTTGTGTTCTCCGGGATGCTCGTGACCGACGATGACAAATTCGCTAGTGCCATCCCCATCGCCGACGGGAAGCCGCCCCGTAATCGCGGCGGAGGTCACGCCGGGCAAGGCCGAGACGCGTGCCAGAACCTCGCGCTCGAGTGATATCTCCTGCTGGTCTTTGGGGTAGTTCTCGCGCGAAGTGGAGAGCGTCAGCAGGGCCAGGTTGTGCGGCTGCAATCCAGGATCGACCTGCAGCAGGCGGTAGAAGCTCTTGCCGAACAACCCCGCCGCAACCAGGAGGACGACCGCGGTGGCGAGTTCCACGATGACGAGATTAGATCCGACGCGGCGCCAGTGCAGGCCCGCGGAGGTCCGCCCGCCCTCGGTCAGGCCATCGTGCATGGATTCGGACGACAGGCTGATAGCTGGCGTGAAAGAAAACAGGGTGGCGCTGAATAGCGCGATCGCGAGCGTGAAGAACAGGACATGAGGAGTGAGTCCGATACCTTGCAAGTACGGCATCCCGGCAAGGATGTCTTTGGGAACGAGGCGGATGAGCAGATTCATGGCGCCATCGGCGGCTGCGACGCCAATGACGCTGGCGGTGAGGGCGAGAACGAATCCTTCGGTAATGAATTGGCGCAGCAGGCGCCCCCGCGAGGCGCCCAGGGTTCCGCGAACCGAAACTTCCCGCTTGCGGCTTTGTGTGCGGACCAGCAACAGGCTGGCGACATTGACTGTGGCGATCAGAAAAAGAAGAGTGGCGCCTCCAAGCATGGTGAGCATGACGGGACGGATGTCCCCGACGATGACGTTGGTGAGCGAGTCGGTGAAGGTGCCCTGCTCATTATTGGAGTCGGGATACTGCTGCTCGAGCTGCCGGGCGAGCGTCGACATATCTGCCGCGGCTTCGTGCAGCGAAACGCCATCTTTGAGGCGAGCAAGGCCGAAGAGCCAGTGGCATCCCCGGCAGGGGTTTTCGTCGTGCTCGGCGGCCCAGAAATCGGCCGGTTCGGCCGGAGCGAAATGGAAGCTGCGTGGAAGGACTCCGATGATGGTATTGGGATTACCATCGAGCGTGACAGTTTTGCCGAGAACATCGGGGCGACCGCCATAACGCTGCTGCCACGCGGAGTAAGTCAGAATCACGGTGCGCGGCGCCGATTTCCTGTCTTCGCCGTCGGCGAAATCGCGGCCTAGGATGGGAGCGACTCCGAGCACCCGGAAAAATCCGGCGCTGACGCGCACGCCCGGCGCCTGCTCGGTTCCTGCCGGAGTCGAGAGCATGAAGCCGTTCGGGTCATACACTTCAAACTGCGTGAACGATTTGTTAAGCCGCTTCAAATCGTAATAGTCGGGAAACGAGAGATGGAAGTGACGGCCGAGCGGAATGCTGCCGAAGATCACCACCAGCCGCGATGGATCGCGATAAGGAAGAGGCTGGATTAGCGCGGCGTCTACGAAAGAGAAAATCGTGACCGTCGCGCCGATTCCGAGCGTAAGCACGAGGAGGGCCGTCGCGGCAAAGCCCGGGTTCTTGCGCAACTGGCGCAGCGTGAAGCGGAAATCCTGCCAGAGAGTTTCGAAAAAAGGCAGCGCACTCTGGTCGCGGTAGGCCTGTGTGGTCGCCTCGACTCCGCCCAGTTTGATCAGCGCCTGGCGGCGCGCCTCGTCTGGACTCATGCCGGAGCGGACATTGTCGTCGATGTGCATCTGGAGATGAGATTCGAGCTCTTCCGCGAAATTTCTGTCCTGGCGATCGCTATGTGAGACTCCCAGGAGGCGCACGAACCAGGCGCGAAGTTTTCTCATGACGGCTCCTCCGGCGAAACGAAGCGGGCGAGGATCGCGGCAGCCTTTTCCCACCGTTGCGATTCTTTTTCGACTTGCTTGCGCCCGGCGCGCGTGAGCCTGTAAAACCGGGCGCGGCGATTATTCTGCGAGGTGCCCCATTCCGAGCGGATATAGCCCTCCTGTTCCAGCTTGAGGAGAGCCGGATAAAGAGTTCCATACTGGATGATGACCTGATCTGCACTCGTCTGCTCGATGCGCCGCGCAATGCCGTACCCGTGGAGCGGACCCATCGACTCCAGCGTCTTCAAAATCATCAAAGCCAGGGTTCCCTGCCAGACGTCGTTGTTGCCCATTCACTCTCCTATAGGTAAACAATAGGACTGTACATTGGGACGTATTGGAATGCAATAGGTGAGCCCAGATTGGATTATTCTTTATTCCGGAACTCGGGTGCCCCACTTCTCCCCGATTTTGGGAGAAGTGGGGATTTTCAACACGGTGTTGCGCTATTCCCCAGTTCCAAAAGATCGAAAGAATGCATTGCATGGCGTAAGCCGTGGGTTCACACCCACAACGAATTCCAGTCGGCCCGGGAGGGGCGAAAAGAAACGAACGTCTCAGGGAGGCTGGAAGAACCAACTTCGTAAACTTTCGTGCCCCTTTTTTATTTCCCCCTTGCACTCCTCCGCCCACCTCTGCTATAAACAATGAACCGAGAGAGTGTGGCTAGCCGGGCGTAGTTTGTGCATCTCTCGTGCGCGTCCGGCATCTAATGCAGTAGAGGGCAAGAACCCTCAAGTCGTCCCGGCCACGGGACTTGATTCGGAAACACCAGTTAGGTTTCTGAAGGGTACCTTCAAAGCAAGGACCTCCAAAAGTAAGTTCTTTTC
>DASYYT010000151.1:0-24657 GCA_035949755.1 Candidatus Sulfotelmatobacter sp. | reverse complement strand
CCGTCAATCGGAACCCGACTCGTCCAAAAGTAATGCCCATAACGTTTACGTGCCTTCCACTTCCCTGCTAACATCATTGGTTTACCACTCAACCGTAAACGACTTCTGTTTCGCGCCTTCATAAATTTCTACGGAGGAAAGTATGGCTATCAAAGTTGGCATCAATGGCTTCGGACGCATCGGCCGCAACGTGTTGCGGGCTTCGCTGAAAGATCCAAATCTCCAGTTCGTCGCGGTCAACGACTTGACCGAACCGAAAACGCTGGCCCACCTGCTGAAATATGACTCGGTGCTGGGCAACCTGCCGAACCAGGTATCGGCGGGGGCCGACAGCATCACCGTGGATGGAAAGACGATCAAAGTGTTCAAGGAAAAGGATCCGGCGGCATTGCCGTGGGATTCAGTAGGCGCGCAGGTCGTGATTGAATCGACCGGGCGCTTTACCGATGCCAACGACGCCAAGAAGCATCTGCGGGGGCCGGTGAAGAAGGTGATCATCTCGGCTCCGGCGAAGAATGAGGACGTCACGGTCGTGCTGGGGGTGAATCACGAGAAGTACGACGCCCAGAAGCACAACATCATTTCGAATGCCTCCTGCACCACGAATTGCCTGGCGCCGGTGGCCAAGGTCATCAATGACGAGTTCAAGATCGTCAGCGGCACCATGACCACGATTCACTCCTACACCAACGATCAAGTGATCCTGGATTTCCCGCACAAAGACCTGCGGCGCGCCCGGGCGGCGGCGCTTAACATGATTCCGACTTCAACTGGAGCCGCGAAGGCGTTGAAGCTGGTCATCCCCGAGCTTTCGGGCAAACTGGACGGATTCTCCATGCGGGTGCCGACGCCGAACGTTTCGGTGGTCGATCTGGTGGTGTGGGTCGAGAAAAAGACGACCAAGGAAGAAGTGAATGCGGCGCTGAAGAAGGCTTCCGAGTCGGGGCCGCTCAAGGGATATCTCGGTTATGAAGAGCACGAACTGGTATCGTCCGATTACAAGGGCGACAGCCGCTCTTCGATCGTGGATGCTCCTTGCACGCTGGTGGTGGGCGGCAACTGCGTAAAGGTGATCTCCTGGTACGACAACGAGTGGGGATACTCCTGCCGGGTGCGCGACCTGATCAACTACATCGCGAGCAAGGGCCTGTAAGACCGTGGACCCATCCTGACGCTGCAAAAAGCGCGGCGTCAGGTTGGGGACACCCGCGCTACCTTCCAACTCTCTGAAGAGGACTCCTATCATGTCCAAACTTTCCATTCGTGATCTTCCGCTGAATGGCAACCGCATTTTTATGCGAGTGGACTTCAACGTTCCGCTCGACGACGGGCGCGTCATGGATGACACCCGCATCCGTGAAACCTTGCCCACCATCGAATATGCCCTGCGGCATGGGGCGCGGCTGATTCTGGCATCGCATCTGGGCCGCCCGAAGGGCAAGCCCAATTCCAAGATGACCCTCAAGCCGGTGGCAGAACGGCTGCGCATGCTGCTCGACAAGGAGCTGGCGCGCGGAGAGAACGTCGGCTTTTGCCCCGAGTGCGTAGGCCCGGAGGCGGAGGAGGTCGCCACGCAACTGGAGAAGGGGCAGACGCTGTTGCTGGAGAATCTGCGCTTCCACGCCGAAGAGGAGGCCAATGACGAGAAATTCGCCAGGCAGCTTGCCAATCTGGCCGAGTACTACGTGAATGATGCGTTCGGAACGGCGCACCGCGCCCATGCTTCGACCGTGGGCATCACGAAGTTCGTGAAGCAATCCGCGGCTGGATTGCTGATGGAAAAAGAGCTGAAGTATCTGGGCAAGGCGCTGGAGCATCCCGAGGAGCCGTTTGTGGCCATCCTGGGCGGCGCCAAGGTCGGCGACAAGATTGGCGTCATTCAAAACCTCATGAATAAGGTGAACGCGCTGATCATCGGCGGGGGCATGGCGTACACGTTCCTCAAAGCGCAAGGACAGGAAATCGGCAAATCCCTGGTCGAGGCCGACAAGATCGACTTAGCCAGGAAACTGCTGGCCGAGGCGAAGAAACGCAATTTGAAGTTCCTGCTGCCGGTTGACCACGTGGTCGCCATGAAGCCCGAGGCCAATGCAGTGGTGCAGCAGATCGGCGAAGGCCAGCCGATTCCTGCCGACAAGATGGCGTTGGATATCGGACCGAAAACCATCGAACTGTTCTCCGAGGAAATCGCTACCGCCCGCACGATCGTATGGAACGGGCCGATGGGAGTCTTCGAGGTGCCGGGATTTTCCCGCGGCACGTTCAAGATCGCGCATGCCGTGGCGGAGAATGGGGGTGCGATTTCGATTGTCGGCGGAGGCGATTCGGTCGCGGCCGTACACGCCGCGAATGTCGCCGACAAGATCACGCACATTTCCACCGGAGGCGGCGCCTCGCTGGAATTTCTGGAAGGCAAGAAACTGCCGGGAGTCGAGGCGCTCAACGACAAAAAGTGAGCAATTCTACATTCTGTCGAGCGTCAACTGGTCGGGCACTCCTCCGAAGTATTTTTGCAGTGCTCGCAGAAAAATGTCGTCATCCGGTGAGACCTGGACGAATAGCGTCATCGAAGATCGGAACTTCAGATCGTCCGGGGAGCCAAAGATCTCTTCGACGGAGCGGCCTTCGACCAGGAGAACGAGCCCGGTACATTCTTTCAAGCGCGGGCCAAGAACTGGATGCTGCAGGTAAGCAAGCGCTTCATCGCGCGAGGAGATTGCGAATTCGATCGAGACCGGGCTTCGCCCCAATCCCTGGATCTGAGGAAAGATGAACCACATCCAGTGTCCGGTCTTCACTCCCGATCGCAATTCCCTGAGCACTTGCTGGAACACAGGAGTCTGGGCCTGCACAAAGCGTTGCAGGTTGTACGGGTCCGGCGCGGAGTGTGAGCGGTTGGCGGACATAACCTTCCAGGACAACGGGAGTCTTTCAGTGTAGTGCAGGAATTTCCAGCCGACCAGCAAAGCGAAGCGGACGAATTCATACGAAAGGTTGACTCATGAGAAAAAAAGTAATGGCCGCCAACTGGAAGATGTATAAGACGCCCGACCAGACTCGCGACTTCTTCCGCGAGTTTTTGCCGCTGGTTTCCGGACACACGCGCGATGAAATCGTGGTGTGCCCGCCGTTTCTCGATCTGCCCGCGGCGCTGGAGGCGGCCAAGGGATCGAACGTAGCCATCGGCGCGCAGAACGTTCACTGGAAGGAAGAGGGCGCCTTCACGGGCGAAACCTCGACACTGCAGTTGCTGGCGCTGGACGTGACCCACGTGATCGTCGGCCACTCCGAGCGCCGCCAGTATTTTGGGGAGACCGATGATACGGTCAACCTGCGCCTGAAAGCTGCGCTGGAAGCGGGATTGACCCCCATTTGCTGCGTGGGCGAAGTGCTTGAAGAGCGCGAGGCCGGCATGACCGACGATGTTCTCCGCCGGCAGTGCATCCGGGCCTTCCATGCCATCTCGGCGAAAAAGGCCGCAAAGCTCGTGATTGCCTACGAGCCGGTGTGGGCGATTGGAACGGGCAAAACCGCGACTCCCGAGCTTGCGGCCGAAGCCCACGCGGTGATTCGGCGAGAGTCGACAGAAATCTTTGGCGAGGAATTCGCCCAGCAGTTGCGAATTCTTTATGGGGGTTCGGTCAAACCGGAGAACGTTTCATCCCTGATGGCGCAGGAAGAAATTGATGGCGCGCTGGTCGGAGGCGCATCGCTCGATCCGAAATCATTCGCGAAGATTGTGAAGTACTGAAACAAAACGGCTCATATCAGAGTGACGCATCCGAACTTCTACAAGAAGGTTTGGGCGATTTAATCCAGGTGATTTCGCGCACAGCATTATGCGTGCGCGAGACATATATTTCTAACAGCACACTGCGTAACTGGCCCCTCAACTTCATTCATCCACCGAGGAGGTCGTATGCCGTTATCCAAGCTTCGCGAATATCTCGACTCCCACAACGTCAAATATCTGGTCCTCTCTCACTCGCTGGCCTACACCGCGCAGGGCGTGGCCGCTCTGGCGCACGTTTCCGGCAAAAAGCTGGCCAAAACTGTGATCGTCAAGATCGACGGCATCCTTGCCATGGCGGTCATTCCCGCTTCATATCATGTGAACCTGGAACTGCTGAGATCTCTGACCGGGGCGCAGACGGTGGAAGTCGCATCGGAAGCGGAATTCAAAGATGCTTTCCCCGACTGCGAACTCGGAGCGATGCCGCCCTTCGGCAATCTGTATGACATGGCCGTCTATGCCGACGAGGCTCTCGCCGAGAACGACGAGATCACATTCAGCGCGGGCACGCACCGCGAACTGGTCCGCATGAGTTGGAAGGATATGCGGCGGCTGGTGAATCCCACGGTGGACCAGTTGACCTATCGGCACTCCGGATTTGCGGTGGCGTAGTTCCTGCCCTGCCGACTGGATCTGAGAAATGACGGGAGTCGCCGCGTCTATTTTCGACCAATCGCCATGATGTGCGATGTGACGCCCAGGATGGAAGGTTCCCGTTCCACCTTGCGCACTGCGGCAAGCAGACGTTCGCGCTGAGTGGGATCGTTCCATAGGCGATCGAAATCGCGCGCCAGCCAGCCTGGGCCTTCGATCGCCACTATCCCCAGTACCTGAAATCCAGCCGCGAGCAATTCGCGCGACATTTCTCCCGGGCGATGAAGGTAGGCGTCGGTGAAGTAGAGCGGATTGGGCGTTGGGTTGCGATGCTGGCCATCGTCCAAATCCCGCTCGACGATGGGAAAAAAATCCGGGTCGTCGAAAAATCCGTGGGTCAGTGAATCCAGTAAAGACGCGAAGTGACTGATGCCGGCTCCCCACACCACGCCTCCCGGGCGCAAGACCCGGCGAGCCTCACCGAGGCAAGCCAACCGGTCTTCCTTCTCGACCAGGTGATAAAGAGGGCCGAGAAGCAGCACGGCGTCCGCCGAGGCGTCGGGATGCGGCAAGTTCCGCGCATCGCCCACTTCGGCCGACGCGAGCGGATGTTCCGGCTGTCGCGCCCCAGCGGCCCGCGCCTGTTCGACGTGCTTCGGCACAGGGTCGAGCAGATGAACCTCATATCCAAGGGCTGCCAGCCAGCAGGCATAGACTCCTGCGCCTCCACCGGCGTCAATGATGGTTGCGGGAGCGGGAGGCAGGTGACGCAGAACCAGTTCGCGGGTGCGCGCTTGCTCCAACTGAAACCAGCCCGTGTTCAGGCGTGACGCTTCATCAGCATCGCCGTAATAATCAACCATGCGCGCCGTGGAATCGCTTTGTGCCACGGAATCCTAGTCCTTCCAGGTTAAGTCCATCGTTCGAGGTAGGGATCCTTCGACTGCGTCGCCGTCCGCCTTAGCGAACGGCTACTTCGCTCAGGATGACAAGGACAGAGCAAAAAAGCTAGCCGCTGGTGGCGCGGCGGTGGGGGGCACGGTAACCCAGTTGCATGGAGATGTGCCGCGCCGCGTCTTTCAGGTGTTCCAGAATACGCGGCATGGTGTGCGCGCTGACCTGCTGAATGGTCCCGCTCAAGCCGAGACTCGCCTCGATCAATCCCTGCTGGTTGAAAATCGGCGCGCCGACGCAGCGCGCGCCCAGATTATTTTCTTCGTCGTCGACCGCATAGCCCTGCGCCCGCACCTTCTCGAGTTCTTTCAGCAGCCGGGGCAACGTGGTGATCGTCTTTGGCGTGCGTCTTTCCATCGGCTGTTCGGAGATGATTTTTTCCAGTTGCTCCGGGGAAGTGTGCGCCACTAAGGCCTTGCCTACGCTGGTGGCATGAACCCGCATACGCCGCCCCACCCAGGTGTCCATGCGGATGAAACCGGGAGGCTCGACCTTCTCGATGTAGACCGCTTCCGGTCCGTCCAGGATCGCCAGGTGGCAGGTGAGGCTGGTCTTCTCGACCAGATTGCGCATGATGGGCAGCGCCACTTCGCGAACATCGATCCCGCTGAGCGCGCCGCGGCTCAAGCTCAAAATCTTCAGGCCCACCCTGTACTTCCCGTTTTCGCCGTCGCGATGCAGGTAGCCCTGCGTCTCGAGGGTACGCAGGATGTAGCTGGCAGAACTCTTCGGGATGTGCAGCCGGCGGCTGATCTCGGCGTTGCTAAGTCCTTCCGGCTCATGGGCCACCGCCTCCAGCATGGAGAGCGCGCGTTCTACAGCAACGGAGGGAGATTCGTGATTCTGGGACATGCTAAAACGTTATGGTAACAAACCCTAAGGCGCCAACAAAATGAATGTATGTTCGGCATATTGAACATCGCCCTTGACCGGCTTTTGAACCTCCCCTAGGATCGGTCAGCATTATGAATTATTGTTCATAATATTGAACACCGAGTCGAGGCCCAGGAGCAGGAAGAACCTATGTCGACCGCAGTATTCACCCCGGAAACAGCCACTCCGATCAACCCAGTCAACCGCGCCCCCGCCGGCTTTGACGCCTCCCGCGATCTGCCTGCCGGATTCATGGACTTTTTTCTGCCGCTGCACCGGGCGTTCACGCCGCGCCAGCAGGAACTGGCCGCGAAACGCCTGGACGTGCTGCAGCGCTCGCTGGAAGGCGACAAGCCGAATCACAGCTTCCCGTCCGACACGGTGCGCAATGGCTGGCGAATCACGCTGCCGGAGTGGTGCCAGGATCAACGCAACCAGATGACCGGTCCGGCCGACGACGCAGAGCTCTGCGTCAAGATGCTGAACTCCGGCGCGCCGGGGGTGATGCTCGACCTCGAAGACTCCTGCGTGAACGAATGGTCCCACCATGAAACCGGCGTGCAGAATATTCTGGCCTGCCTGCATGGAGAACTCAGTTACTTCGACAAGAAGCGCGATCGCAAGGTCAGCATTCAACCCAGCAGCACGGTGATCTTCACGCGCCCTCGCGGCCTGCACTTGAATCAGGCAGGACTGATTCCCGGGGAGCTGGCTTCGGCGTCGCTGTTTGACGTTTGCCGCGTCTTCTACGGAGTCGATTCGTCGAAGCTGAAGCATCCGCTCTGCATCTACATTCCGAAATCCGAGTCGGCCCAGGAAGCGCTGTGGTGGCGCGATCTGTTCCAGGCGCTCGCCAAATGGCGCGGCCTGCCGCACAACTACATCAAGTGCATGGCGCTGGTCGAGTCGCACCCGCTGGCCTTTCAGATGGAAGAGTTCACCTACAACCTGCGCGAGCACATCATCGGGCTCAACCTTGGCCGATGGGATTACATGGCGAGCCTGATTCATTTCAATCTGGATGATCCCGACTGGGTGCTGCCCGACCGCAACACGATTCCTTACAACGTGGCGTTCTTTCAGAACCTGCGGGAGTTGATGCCCGAGATCTGCCATCACCGCGGAATTCTGGCGATCGGCGGGATGACCGCGCTCTATCCCAGCCGTGAAGATGCCGAACTCAACGCGCGCGCGCTGGCCATCCTGGAGAAAGACAAGAAGAACGAGGCGGACTGCCTGATGGATGGCGCATGGACGGGACATCCCGATCAGAATGCGATTGCCGTGGCGCAGTTCCCTTACCCGAACCAACTGCAGGCGCGACCCAAACATGTGAGCCGTTATCCCAACCTGCGTCCGGTGCCTGCCGGAGTCGGCGCGCGCACGGTCAATGGGACGCGCGCGGCGGTGCGCACCGTGATTCGTTATCGCCACGGCGTGCTGAGCGGCAACGGCGCCAGCCTGCTCGATGGCTACATGGAGGATCTGGCCACTGATCGCATCTACCGGTTGATGATCGCGCAGCGGGTCATGCATCGCGATCTGGTGCGCATTGAAGACGCGCAGGGAAATCCAGTAAAGCACACGCCCGAGTTCATCACGCAGCTGTTCGACGAAGAACTCGATCGCCTGCTGAAAGAGCTTCCGGCAAACAGCACGCCGGAAGATGCAAACCGCTTCCGCCGCGCGCGCGAAATCAGCGAAGCCATGATCGTCAATGGAGAATTCAACCCGGTTTAGTTACTCACCCTACTCACAGGCAAGAAAAATAGTTCAGGAGAAGAAAGTAATGTCGGCCAACGGAAACGGAAACAAGCAAACATCAACTCACAACTCACATTCGGAACACCCGTTGAGCGAGCAGGAACGTAGCTCGCAATACGCGCTGGCCGCAGTTGCGATGGCGCACGACTGGAAGAGCAATCCGCGCTGGAAGGGCGTGTTGCGGCCCTACACCGCCGAAGATGTGCTGCGGCTGCGTGGCTCGATTCACATCGAGCACACGCTCGCTCGCATGGGCGCGGAGCGGCTGTGGGAGCTTCTGAACAACGAGCCCTACATCAACGCGCTGGGGGCGATGAGCGGCAATCAGGCCGTGCAGCAGGTGCAGGCCGGATTGAAGGCGATCTATGTGAGCGGGTGGCAAGTAGCGGCCGACGCCAACAATGCGGGCACGACGTATCCCGACCAAAGCTTGTATCCCGCGGACAGTGTTCCCAACCTTTGCCGCCGCATCAACAACGCGCTGCTGCGGGCGGACCAGGTGCATCACGTCGAGGGCAAAGTGGCTCCGGGGCAGACCTGGTTTGCGCCGCTGGTCGCCGACGCGGAAGCGGGATTCGGCGGAACCCTGAATGCATTCGAGCTGATGAAAGGAATGATCGAGGCAGGGGCGGCCTGCGTTCATTTCGAGGATCAGCTTTCGTCGGCGAAAAAATGCGGACACCTGGGCGGCAAAGTGCTGGTGCCCACGCCGGAGGCGATTCAGAAATTGGTGGCGGCGCGGCTCGCGGCTGATGTGATGGGAGTGCCAACGCTCATCATGGCGCGCACCGATGCCGACAGCGCCACGCTGCTGACCAGCGATCTCGACGAGCGCGACCGCGCTTTCTGCACCGGCGAGCGGACTCCGGAGGGATTCTTCCGCATTCGCGGCGGAATCGAGTCGGCCATCGCGCGCGGCCTTGCCTACGCGCCTTACGCGGATCTGATCTGGTGCGAGACTTCGCATCCGGATCTCAATGAGGCGCGGCAATTTGCGGAGGCTATCCACTCCCATTATCCCGACAAGATGCTGGCCTACAATTGCTCGCCCAGCTTCAACTGGCGCAAGAACATTGATGAAGCCACCATCGCCCGCTTCCAGACCGAACTGGGGCGCATGGGATATAAGTTTCAGTTCGTGACCCTGGCCGGCTTCCACGCGCTGAATCTCAGCATGTTTGAACTGGCGCGCGGCTACAAGCTTTCGGGGATGACCGCTTACTGCCGTCTGCAGGAAAAGGAATTCAGCCGCGAGCGCGAGTATGGATACGAAGCGGTGAAGCACCAGCGCTTCGTGGGCACCGGATATTTCGACCAGGTGCAGCAGGTGATCAGCGGCGGGCTCGCCTCCACGACCGCGTTGGATGGTTCCACCGAGGCGGAGCAATTTGCAGAAAAACAGGTCCAGCTTCGTCCCGAAAAAGGGCCGGACGCGGCGTGCCAGCCCATTCTCGGCAACTGCCCGCATACTCCGCCGGTGCAGATCGACTTGGGTCCGGAAGAGATGCTGTTGCCGTCTGGGGATTGATCTCTCACCCTAGTTTTGACAATTCATGAACCACTAAGAGCACGAAGGAATACATTTCTTGTAGACTTCGTGTCCTTGGTGGTTTGCTGACGTTATCTTCCAGAGTACAGATCTTGGGCCGTGATGGCTTCCGGTTGAATACTTCTGTGTTGCCGGCGCGCCCAGAAGAAATACACCGGGACTCCCGCCACAATGAAAGCCAGGCCCGCCAGCGACGGCACCGGCCGGGTCACGAGCATGTTTCCCAGAAACCACGCCGTAATCGCCAGGAACAGAATCGCGGTTACCGGATATCCCCACATGCGATAGGGGCGCGCAAGCTCAGGCCGCTTCACGCGCAACACAATCACTCCGGCGACCATGGCGCCATACGAAAGCCAGAGTGCGAACATCGCGTAATCGAGGAGCGACTCGAACGATCCTGTCAACAGCAGCACCGCCGCCCAGACAGCCTGAGCGACAATCGCGAAGCTTGGCGTTTGATGCCGGGGATGTATAGTCGCAAATCGGCGAAAGAAGAGTCCGTCCCGCGCCTGGGCAAAGTAAATTCGCGGGCTCGTCAGGAAACATCCATTCAAAGTCCCGATGATCGACATCAGGATGATAAGCGAGACCAACTTCCCTCCGCCGCTGCCCATCACGCGCGCCGCAACCGCCGCAGCCACGTGATCGCTGGCGGCAATCTCGGGAATCGAGAGCACGCGCAGGTAAGCCACATTCGCCAGCAGATAAATGGCAGTGCACACGGCCGAGCCGATGCCCAGCGCCAGCAGAATATTCCGCTGCGGGTTACGGATTTCCCCGGCCACAAAGCTCAGTTGCACCCAGCCATCGCAGGCCAGTACGCAGGCGATCAAGGCCACGCCGAAGCCGCTCAGGGAAAATCCTCCGACCGATGGCTGAGAACTGGCGGTGATTTTGCCGCTCCACAGAAACGCGCTGCCTATGATCAGCGCCAACCCTGCGACCTTTGCGAAAGCGAAAATATTCTGCACCAGGGCGCCGGCCTTCACGCCCCAATAATTGATCAGCGTGAAGACGGCGATCGCGCCCAGCCCAAGCAGCTTCGATGCCAGTCCGGAGAGCGGGACAAAGTAAGACATGTATAGCGCGAGGGTGACGGCCAGCCACGCCACCTGCGCCGTGCGCGCGACCACAAACATGGACCAACCGCAAAGGAATCCCACCAGAGGTCCCCAGGATTCACGGAGAAAAACATATTGCCCGCCGGTCGCTGGAAACATGGTGCCCAATTCAGCGCACGCCAAAGCCCCGAAGAAAGAGATGACGCCGGCAAACGCCCAGACCGACAAAATGGCGGATGACGATTTCAGTTGCTGTGCGACCAGGCTGGGGACGAGAAAGATTCCCGCCCCGATAATGACTCCAATTACGATCGAGAGGGAGTCGAGCAAGCCCAATCTGCGAGGCAGTTCGGCAGACGCGCTCGCGGCGCCAGCAGCTACTTCATTCCCCACAGCCATAGGGCGACAGGCTACTAACGTTTGCCAGCCAGGTCAAACGAGGTTGACTTTAAATTTCGGTATCAGCGACGTCATCCCGAGAGCCCGCGTTTTACCGGCAGGCCGAGGGATCTCCCATCGCAGGCCCGTTCGCAGCCAGATCCCTGCTCCCGCCTGAAAAACGGCCCCAGCCGGGATGACCCTTGAGACCCGTGTATGCTCCTGAATCTGCTTTGCTATAATGAACTGCTGCTACCAGGGCAAAAGTGTCCGTGCGGAAGTGGTGGAACTGGCAGACACACCATCTTGAGGGGGTGGCGCCGAAAGGCGTGGGGGTTCAAATCCCCCCTTCCGCACCAAAAATTCTCTTCAGAATCGTGCGGGAATCAACCTTCCAGCCATTCAGGAGCTATCGGTCAGGAAAAGCTACTTATGATTTACGGTTTGATCGTTGCAGTCCACATTCTGGTTTGTTTCTTCATCATCGTCGTCGTGCTGCTGCAGAGCGGGACCAGCGGCGATCTGTCTGCGGCCTTTGGCGGACAAGGCAGCCAGACCGCGTTTGGCCCTCGCGGCGCCGCCAGCGCATTGTCCCGGGCAACTACCTGGTCGGCGGTGGCGTTCATGATCACCTCGATCACCCTGTCGGTGTACTCCAGCAGGCACAGCGGAGCAGGATCGGTGCTGCAGGGGATTAAGACGCAGCCCACGAAGTCCCAACCCGCCCCCGCGAAATCACCCATAACCCCTCCGATCCAGCAAAAGTAGCTGGCACCTGGTACGCGCCTCTCTCGGGGTTCGATTGCCGCCGATTGAATGAACGATTGGAATGAAAGAAGGCTGCCGGCGGTGCTTGCGGCCGGCCGTTCCTCCGCGTTTACGCTGAATCCGCTTCTTACTTACAGCGTCCGCTGTAATTGTATTTGCCCCATCGAGGATGTACCATCGGTAGCAGACGCTATCATCAGGAGGGTTATATGTCAGACAGTGACGGCAATAGCTTTGTATGGTTTCTGGCGGGGTTGGGACTGGGAGCGCTGGCTGGCGTGATGTACGCGCCGCGCTCGGGCAGTGAGACGCGCGAAGCGCTGCGTGCGCGCGCCGAGGAAGGCCGGGAATATGTCCGGGGCCGGGCGCGCGAGGCTCGCGACCAGGCGTCACAATGGGCGGACAAGGGCCGCGAAGCCGTCAGTCAGCAGAAAGAGCAGTTCCGCGCCGCCTATGAAGCCGGGCGTCAGGCGTATCACGAAGCCACGGCTGATACGGCAACCGGCAAGAATTCGTAGGCCGTGCTCTATCTCCGCGGCGTCGTTGCAGGGGAGCGGGCCGGAAGGAACCTCGTCTATGGATAAGCTGACGGTGTTTATCGCCTTGACTGGGATTGCCGTCCTATTGCAGGCTGGCGTCCTGCTGGCTATGTACATTGCCATGCGCAAGAGCAGTGAGCGGTTCGAAGCGCTGGCCGGCGAAGTGAAATCCAAACTGTTGCCCGCCTTCGAGCAGGGCAATCAGATGCTCACGGAAATGCGGCCCAAGCTGGAGATTATTGTCGACAATCTCCAGAACTCGACCACCGTGATTCGCTCCGAAGTAGAGCGCGTCGATGCCACGGTGAATGACGTTATGGACCGCGCCCGCCTGCAGGTGATCCGCGCCGACGAGTTGCTCAGCCGCACTCTCGACCGCGTGGAACAGACTTCCGAAATCGTGCAGAGGACGGTAGTCTCTCCGGTTCGCCAGATTTCCGGGCTGATGCAGGGACTTTCGGTGGGCTTGGGATTTTTTTTCGGAAGGCATCATCATAACGGTGGAAAGCGCGAGGACCGCCGTCCTGTGCCCCAGGACGAGATGTTTATCTGACCCCACGCCGTTTTTATCGCTGGTTCTGCGACATTTGCGCTCTACTTTGAGCTTTGCCCGGCGATCGCCCGAAAATACAAGAATTCAGGATGGTCTCATGTTGCCGTCTTTGTCTCCCCGTTCGTGCCGCGTCGTAGCCGGCGTGGCCAGTTGCCTGCTCTTCTTTTTGATCGCCGAAGTTGCTGCGCAAGAGAAAGTCGTCTGGACCGAGCAGGAAAAACCCATCGTCGATCAGATCAAGGGTCTGCGCAAGCTCGACGACACCACCCGCGCCCACACCACCAAAGATCTTGCCTTGCAGATTCGCTCGCTGCCGCCCGGCGCACACAAGCTGCGATTGGCGGGAACGCTGGCCGAACTCTCGACCGAAGGCGATTTCGGCCGGGACACCCTGCAGGAAGTTACCACCACGTTGACCGAGGCGCTGCGCGAGCATCCTCCGGGAGGAAAGCCCGGCGAGCCAGATTTTCTCTACACCGAACTCGCCTCGCTGGTGCGCTACGAGCACATGCAGGCAGAAGTGAGCGATCCGCAGTATGCCTTGGCCATGGCGAAGCTCGAAGCGGCCGACCTGGCGCGCCAGAAGGCTGACTTCACCCTTACCGATCTGCAGGGCAAGTCATGGCATCTGGCCGACCTGCGGGGCAAGGTGGTGCTGGTAAATTTCTGGGCGACCTGGTGTCCGCCCTGCCGCAAGGAGATGCCTGATCTGCAGGCGCTCTACGACCAATACAAGGACCAGGGATTCCTCGTGCTCTCGATCTCCGACGAAGCCACCGCGAAGGTCGCGCCTTTCATCACGGAGCGGAATATCAGCTATCCCGTGCTGCTCGATCCGGGGCGGAAAGTAAGTGAACTGTACCAGGTCGATGGGATTCCCAAGAGCTTCGTCTATGATCGCGGAGGGAAGCTGGTGGCGCAATCGATCGACATGCGAACGCGCGGCCAGTTTCAGGAGATGCTGGCCGAAGCCGGATTGAAATAGGTAAGGGCGGAAGCATTCGTCCGCCATGCGATGGAAACGCCCGGACGAATGCCTCCGGGGCTACGTGATCCGAGGCGGGTAAAGAATGCGTTATCTGGTGCGAGCACGCGTCAAGCCGGGACGGGAACCCGATCTGCTCAAGGCCATCGGGCAGAATACTCTGGGCCAAGGCTCGGTCGCAGAAGGCGAGTATCTGCGGAACATGCAGGATGCCCGGCTGTGTGACGACCAGACGGCGCGCTGGGTCGAAATCTGCTATTGTCCGACGCCTCTCGAGGAAGAGCGGCCTTACTGGGAAGCATACTTCGATCTTACCCGCGTGCAGGATGCTCACGACCGCCGCGAGTGCCGCGACGAAAATGGCAGCCAATCCTGGGCCTGCGACCATTGCGATTGTACCGCCCGCTTGGAAGAAAAATTAAAGACTACCGGCAGGCCCTTTCTGGTTTCGCTGCGCGCGGACTGCTCAGGCGAGCGGCGGCAGGGTTGATTCTGGTTCCTTTGCCGGAAAAGTTACCAACGTTTGCTGAAATCGGCTCCCCTTCACGGTAGAATCGTGACAACCTGCAATCGAACGAGAGTTTATGAAAAAACTTGTCCTCTGCCTTTGCCTGACGTTTTGCTTAGTGAGCTTCAGCGTTCCAGCGGGAGCGCACTCGAAAAATTCCGCCGCTGCCCAGAATCGCGCCTCGCAAAAAGCTCAAAAGAAGCAGCAGAAGGCGATGAAGAAATACCTGAAGAAGCAGAAGAAGGCGCAGAACAAGATGTTTAAGAACAGCCAGAAGAACACGCACTACCCGAAGCAGCAGTTCTAAGTCTGCAGTTGCCTAGGCAATCCAGCCGCCACCCACGACCATCTCGCCATCGTAGAAAACCGCTGCCTGTCCGGGCGTGATGGCACGCTGCGGCTGGTCGAACGTAACCAGAATCTCGTCCTCGCCAGCGCGCTCGATTACGGCCGGGGCTGGCTCATGACGATGGCGAATCTTCACGGTCACCCGCATCGGCTCACGCACCTCGTCAACCGCGATCAGGTTCACCCGCCGTGCGCGCAGCGTCCGCGAGTAAAGATGCTCGTCCCCACCGACCATCACCTGCTTATTCGCTCCGCTGATCTGGATTACGTAGAGCGGCGATCCAGTCGCGACCCCGAGTCCCTTGCGCTGGCCGACCGTGAAATTGTGGATGCCGGTATGCTCGCCAATAACTTGCCCGTCGATCGTCACCAGTTCGCCGGCGGTCTCGGGCAGCGCTTCGCCCTGCTCGGAAAGATAGGCATCAATGAACCGCTTGTAGTCGCCGCCCGGGACAAAGCAGATTTCCTGCGAGTCCGCCTTCTCGGCGATCGCGAGACCGTGCTGATGGGCCAATTCGCGCACCTGCGGCTTGCTCATGTCGCCGAGCGGAAACAGAGTCCGGCTGAGCTGCTCTTGGGTAAGTCCAAAAAGAAAGTAGGTTTGATCCTTGCTCAAATCCGCGGGACGCTGGAGCAGCCAACGTCCGCGAGCGTCGTCATGAGCCACTCGCGCGTAATGACCGGTGGCGACGCGCTCGGCCCCAATCTGCTGTGCCACAAGCAGAAGCTGGTCAAACTTCAGGTGATTGTTGCACAGACTGCAGGGGATCGGGGTACGCCCGGAAAGATACTCCTCCACGAACGGCCGAACCACGTCACGCTCGAACCGCTCCTCATGGTTGACCACGTAATACGGAATTCCGATCTGCTGCGCCACACGCCGCGCATCGTAAACGTCGTCCAGGGAACAGCAGCGTCCCCGCACCGACTCGGGCATCCCCTCGCGCCCTGCCAGCCGCCGCTGATTCCACAACTGCATGGTCAGGCCGATGACGTTGTGCCCCGCCGCGCGCAGCATGGCTGCGACGGTGGAAGAATCCACACCGCCTGACATGGCGACCGCAATGGTTTCTGTACTCAGCTTCCAGCTCCTGGATTCTTAGCTGCCCACTCTGACTTGGGCGTGGTAGTGCGGGGAAATGGCGCGCAGGCGCGCTACCGTCTCGGGCACGAGTGCAAGTGCGAAATCAATATCTTGTTCCGTCGTCTGCTTGCCCAGGCTGAAGCGGATGCTCGACCGTGCCTGATCCGGCCGCAGCCCCATTGCGATCAGCACGTGCGAAGGCTCGATCGCTCCTGAGGAACAAGCCGCGCCCGTCGAAACCGCAAGCCCCTTCAGGTCGAGCGCGATGACCAGCGCCTCGCCCTCAATGTGGTCGAAACGAATATTCGCCGTATTGGGGACGCGCTCCGCGCCCTCGCCATTCACATGAGCTTCCTCCACCTGCGCGAGGATACTCTTCTGCAATCGCTCGCGCATGGCTGCCATCTTCTTCTCGTCGCCGCGGGTGAACGCCGCCATCGCGATTCGCGCCGCCTCGCCCAGACCCACAATTCCCGGGACATTCTCCGTGCCCGCGCGCCGCGAACGTTCGTGCCGCCCGCCGTAGAACATCGGACGAAGCTGCGTTCCCTTCTTCACAAACAACGCACCCGTCCCCTGCGGCGCATGAATCTTATGTCCCGAAATCGTCAGCGCATGGCATCCAATCCGCTTCACGTCGATAGGCACTTTGCCCGCAGCCTGCACCGCATCGGTATGGAACAGCGCTCCCGCCTCCGCCGCAATCTTGCTGATCTCTTCGAGGGGCTGGAGCACTCCCGTCTCGTTATTGGCCATCATGACTGAGATCAGCTTGGTGTTTGGCCGCAGAGCCCGGCGAACGTCCTGCGGATCGACCCGGCACCGCCCATCGACGGGCAGAACGGTCACTTCACATCCACTCTCTTCCAGATGCTGGCAGGCATGCAGGGCTGCGTGATGTTCAATGCTCGAGGTGATCACGTGATCGCCCGCCGCAACCAGGCCGGAGATTGCCAGGTTATCCCCCTCCGTTCCACCGCTGGTGAATACGATTTCCGCCGCACTGCAACCCAGCAGTTCGGCCACCGCATCGCGCGCATTTTCGACCGCCGCGCGCGTCTCCTGACCGTGATGATGAATCGACGAAGCGTTGCCGAAATGCTCCCCGAAATACGGGCGCATAGCCTCAAACACTTCGGGCAGGACCGGCGTGGTGGCGTTATTGTCCAGATAAACTCGGGGCATAGAGAAACCACTTCTATTCTATCTGACGCACCGCGGAATCCAGCTCGCCGCCCAATTCCCGAAGCGGGCGATCTCGCTGTGGCGATAATCGCGTCCCCTCGAAGTGCAGCCGCAGCCCGTCGCCCGGCATCCAATCAGGTACCATCGGCTGGGCCAGTTCTCGGTGCTGTCGTGGCCTTTCGGATGGTAAATTACTACGTACAGTATTTCCTGCCGCAGCCTGAAAGAACACTAGTTGGCATCGACGAACAATTCGCACCCGCCGTCCCGCCGGCGTTGGATTTGGCTTGCCGCGCTGGTGGTTTTGTTGCTGATTCTTTACTCCTATCTGCATCAGACTCCCCTCAAAGTCCGCGCCACCAAGGTGGAGCGTGGGTCTATTCGCAGCGTGATCTCCACCAATGGCAAGGTTGAGCCCATCCAGAATTTCGAGGCCCATGCTCCCATTGCCACAACGGTGAAACGCCTTTATGTCAAAGAAGGCGATCACGTCCGCCAAGGACAGCTTCTGCTCCAGCTCGACGACACCGATATTCGTTCTCGGGCAGCCCGGGCCCAAGCTCAGGTCAAGGCTGCGCAGGCGAACCAGGCCGCTTTGAAGACTGGGGGCACGCAGGAGGAAGTCCTCACCACGAACGCGCAATTGATCAAGGCGCGCAGCGATCGTGATGTTGCTCAACGCAATTTGGACGCGCTGAGGCGGCTGCAACAAGAAGGAGCAGCTTCTCCCGGCGAAGTCAGCCAGGCCGAAGACAAGCTGAAAAGCGCGCAGGCGGACGTGAATCTGCAAGAGCAGAAACAAAAAGACCGCTACTCGCAGCCCGAGGTCGCCCGCACCGAAGCTCAGGCCGCCGAAGCGCAGGCAGCCTACGACGACGCCGAAGATGCCCTGCGCAAATCAAACGTCCGCGCTCCCTTTGACGGAATTGTCTATGCCTTGCCCGTCAAGTCCGGATCCTTTGTGCAAGACGGCGAGTTGCTCCTGGAAGAAGCCGATCTCTCCAAAGTTCGTGTCCGCGCCTTCGTCGACGAACCCGACGTGGGCCGCCTGCAGCTGGGCCAAAAGGTCGAAGTCACCTGGGACGCGATTCCCGGCCGCATCTGGACCGGCACCGTCAACACCCTTCCCTCCACAGTGAAATTGCGTCTCTCCCGAAATGTCGGCGAAACCACCGGCCTCATCGATAATCAGGATCTGAAATTGCTGCCCGATGTGAATGTCGGTGTGACCATCGTAGTTGCCGAACACTCCGACGTTCTTACTCTCCAGCGCGATGCCGTTCGCATGGATGACAGCAAACCTTATGTTTTCCGCATCGAGGGCGACCGGGTCCACCGTCGCGACATCCAATACTCATTGCAGAACCTGACTCGGGTTGAACTCACTTCCGGCTTATCGCAAGGCGACCGGGTTGCCTTACCGGCGGAAGAATCGAAGCCGCTGTATGACGGCGCCCTGATCAAGATTGTCCACTAGTTGCATCGCATGAATCTACGAATTCTTCCCGCCTGCGTGCTCGCCTTCCTGCTCAGTGCCGCCGCCTTCGCGGAAAACAGCCCTCAACAACTGCTCGCTTCCGGCCACGTGGATGACGCCCTGCAGATGTTGCAAGCGCGGACCAGAAGTCCCAATGCAGGCGCCGAATCCTACAACTTGCTCTGCCGCGCCTATTTCATGCTGGAAGAGTGGGATCGCGGCATCTCTGCCTGCGAGCGCGCCACCACTCTCGACCCGCATAACAGCCTGTACTTTCTGTGGCTGGGGCGCATCTACGGGGAGAAGGCCGATCATGCTGGATTCCTGTCTGCGGCGATAACGGTCAAGAAAGTGCGATCCTCGTTCGAGCGCGCGGTCGAACTGGATCCGCGAAGTTGGGAGGCGCGTACCGATCTCGCTGAGTTTTATCTGGAAGCGCCGGGAATCGTGGGTGGAGGCAGAGATAAGGCGCAAGCCGAGGCCAATCAAATCCAGCCCCTGAATCCTGCGATGGCTCACTGGGTTCTGGCCCGGATTGCAGAAAAAGAGAATGATCCGGCCGGAGCCGAGCGTGAATACCGCGCCGAGATCGCGGCCAGCCATTCCAGCGCTCGCTCCTGGTTCGACCTGGCTGCTTTTTTGCGCCACCAGGGTCGCCTGAACGAAATGGACGAGGCGGTGAATAAAATCGCCTCCGGCCCGCTCGACCGCCGTGACACCCTCATGGATGCGGCCGGACTCCTGCTCCGTGCGGACCGCGATCTTGCTTTCGCCGCGACTTTCCTTCGGCGTTACCTTGAGTCTCCGGTGGAAGAAGGGCCGGCTTTCAAGGCTTACGATCTGCTGGGCCGGATATTGGAAAAACAAGGCGACCCGCGCGCCGCCATCCAGCAGTTCCGCGCTGCCCTTGCCTTGGCTCACACTTATAAACCCGCCGAGCAGGACCTGAAACACCTTGAACACTGAAACCCCGCGTTCTCTCCGGCGCTCTCTGGGGCCTTCGTGGCTGAGTTTTTCCGGACGCAAAATGCTTCCAGCGTCGCATCCGGCATTTAGAATTCCGCTTGCATCCAAATTGTTCATACCGCGATTCGCAGCACTGGAAAGGGACGCAATGAAGAACCGTTGCGGCGTTGCCCGCCTTCTGACCTGGGTTGTTGCATTCATCCTTTTGCCGGCTTCTGTTTTCGGAGAGCCTGTCCCGCTCAAGCGCATCGTCGAGCTCGCCTTATCCCACGCCACCGGCGCCGCCATCACCGCGGCCGACCAGCAGCACGCCCTGGCTGGCTACCGCGAATTGCGCGATAGCTATATACCCCAGCTTTCTACTGGAGCGGGCCTTGGCTACTCGTACGGTTTTCCGTTAGCGCTGGAGGGCTCGGCGCCGTCGCTGTTCAACATCAACACGCAATCGGCCCTGCTGAATCCATCGCTGCGCGATTTCGTCCGCGCCGCGAAAGTCGAGACCACCGTCGCTTCGCTGAAGAACAAAGACGAGCGCAATCAGATCATCCAGGACGCTGCGCAGAGTTATGCCGAACTGGCGAAATGGGAACAACGTCTAGCCAAGCTACAAGAGACAGAAGCCGAGGCTGAGAAAATGCTGACGGCCGAACAAGAGCGAGTGAAAGAGGGGATCGACAGCGAACTCGATCAACTTAAGGCCCGCGTTTCCGCCGCCCGGGTGCGCGAGCGTATTGCCGAGGCCCAAGGTTCAGCCGATGTGGTCCGCGAGCATCTCTCCAAACTCACCGGGCTTCCGGCTGCCGGCATTCAGACCGACCCTGATTCCATACCGGCCGCTCCCCCCGCCCCTCCCGCCGAAGACACTGCGAACGATGCCGCCTCTTCCAGTCCCTCGGTCGAGGCTGCCGTAGAACACGCCCGGGCGCAATATTTACGGGCGCAGGGAGAGCACCGCGCCTTATGGCCCAGCTTTGACTTCGCCGCGCAATATGCGTTGCTCTCCAGGTTCAATAACTATCAGAACTATTACATTCCATCGCGGCCGTGCACCACATCGCTGGGTCAATTCCTGTGTGTGACCAACAATTTCCAGCAGAACAATGCGACCGTCGGCGTGAGCATTCGTTTTCCCCTGTTCAACGCTGCCCAGCGCGCTCGGGCCCAGGCCGCCGACGCCGATGCCCGCAAAGCCACTCAGCAAGCCGAAGCCGCCAAAAATCAGGTCTCCGAGCAAACCCTGCGGCTGCAGCGCTCGGTCGCGCAACTGCAAGCCGCCCAGGACGTAGCTAAATTGGAATTGGAAATCGCCCAGAAAACTCTCGAGGCCGTGCAAACCCGGGTAGATAACGGCACGGCCAACCTCCACGATCTCGACGATGCCCGCACTCAGGTCAGCGAACGCTTTATCGCCCTGCAGGATGTCACGTTCAATCTGGAATGCAGCCAGCTGGGACTGCTCCGTTCCACCGGAGATCTGGAAAAATGGGCTCTGGGAGCGAAATAAGTCAGAATGCAGAACTCGGAAGCAGCGATCCTACTTCTGCATTCTCACTTCGAACTTCTGCATTCTGCCTTCCTATAATTTTCGCCGTAACATTTTCACCACCTGCCGCAGCGCCTTTTCATTCCGCCGATACCAGCGCCACTGCCCATGCTTGGTCGCCTCGACCAGGCCGGCCTTGGTGAGGATTCCCATATGATGAGAGACCGTCGGCTGCGAAAGCCGGATGCGCTCCTCAATCTCTCCCCCGCACATGCAGTGCCCGGCAACCGTGCTGGGAGCGGCGATTTTCGCCCCACCCTCTTTCAAGACCTGCAGGATTCGCCGGCGCGTGGGATCGGCAATCGCATGAAGCGCCCGGTCAAGAGATGGCTCTGCACTCATCATTCGCGTTGCCGTTGTTGTGGCCAGTCGCGCTCACCTTGTGGCGCGCGCACGTCGGCCGGAAGCTGGCTGTTACTTCTTCACAATCGGGCTATAGCCATCGGCCGTCAGCCTCGTGCGCATCGCCTCCGCGTCTTTGATATCGGAGAACGGCCCCAACTGCACCCGAAACAGCTTGTCCGTTGTGGCCGCTGAAGCCACGAATGCGGGATAATCCTTCTTCTTCAGCGCGTCGACCAGCGCGTCCGCGTCTTCCTGCTTGCTTACGGCCGCCACCTGCACGAAATATCCGGCGCTCGGGATGGTGGTGCTCGGGTCGGCTCCGCTTGAGGCAGGGGCCTGCGCAGGAGTCGCGTTCGCGGCGGGAGCGTTCGGATCGGCTGGAGTATCGCTCTTCGTATCGGGGCGCGGCGTCAGCTCCGGCGTGGCGTCCTTCTGCTCGGCTGCTTTATAGAACGTCATCGGGGGAGCCGCCGCCGTCGAGGCTCCGCTCGCTTTATTGCTATTGGAAGAAGCCTGCGGCATCGGCATCGTGCTGGCGGATGCAATCGTCGGCTCCGATTTGCGGCCGAGCGAGTATCCCAGCGCGAAGAATACGGCGCAGATCCCCACCAGCCCGAAAAACAGCACCAACAGCTTGCCGGTGCCTAGCGTAATTTCCGTATCTTGTGACGAAGCCATAGTTCAAACTCCTGCGCGCAATTACGCCCAAGGTGCGCCGCCCTCCGGCGGCTGTCCGCGGGCGTCCTGCCTGCCGCCGCGAAAGCCCTGCAACTGCCGATCCTTTCACTACTCTTCTCAGCCCTAAGCCGCTTTGGGTGGTGGCGCACCGCCATTGCCGGCGCCGCCCAACAACTTCTGCACTCCCGAGAAGAAATCCACCGGCACCGGAAACACTACGGTCGTATTCTTCTCCACGCCGATTTCCGTCAGTGTCTGTAAATACCGCAACTGCACGCTGACCGGCTCGCTCGAGAGCAAGTGCGCTGCATCCACCAGCCGCTGCGCCGCCGAGAACTCGCCTTCCGCATGAATGATCTTCGACCGCTTCTCGCGTTCGGCTTCGGCCTGTTTGGCCATCGCCCGCAGCATCGACTCCGGCAGATCCACCTGCTTGACCTCGACGTTGGTGACTTTGACTCCCCACGGCGACGTATGCGTATCCAGAATGCTCTGCAGCCGCAAATTGATCTTGTCGCGGTGCGCCAGCAACTCGTCCAGTTCCTGCTCGCCCAGCACCGATCGCAGCGTGGTCTGCGCAAACTGCGAAGTCTGATACACGTAATTTGATACTTCCACCACGGCTTTGCGAGGCTCGATCACCCGCAGAAAAATCACCGCATTCACTTTCAACGTCACGTTATCGCGCGTGATAATGTCCTGCGGCGGCACCTCCAGCGCCTCTTGCCTCAGCGACACCCGGACGATCCGGTCCAACGGAACGAATACGAGAATCACGCCCGGCCCTTTGGCCGTGGGCAACAGCCGTCCCAGGCGAAAAATCACGCCCCTCTCATATTCAGCCAGAATTTTGATGGAACTGAGAAGATAAATGACAACAATGACGATTACGATGGTCGTAAACCCAAAGCCTATGTTCTCCACGGACGCCTCCGCCCGGAGTGCGGAACACTCCTACCGCGGATTGTATAGCAGCGAGCAGGAAGCGTCTCGCAAATCGGCAAGCAAGACGTTGCTTGGCTTGATGCGTGGAAACTTACAGGGAAGGCCATCGCTGGACTTGATGCGGGAATCCTGATGCGCGGCAAGTTGTGGAAGAGCGGCGCTTCGGCGCCGCGTCGAACGTGACCCTGTCTTAGGGCTTCAGCCCCGTGCCCGTTCTTATCCCGGAAGGCGAAAGCCGTTTTCTACGACCCCGCCCGCGCCACCTGAATGCGGCTCGCATCCACGGTGACATCGCGTTGGATCTCCATCTCAATCGAGGTGCCCACATCGAGCTTCAACTCCGGGCCATGCTTGAGCAAGGCCCAGGCCACGCCGCCCGCGATCCCGGCCAGGCCGCCATAGCGCGCGCCGTTCAACCCGCCGGCCGCCACGCCGCCAATCGTTCCCACGGTGCCGCCGACCGCCGCCCCCTTGGCCGCATCTTCCACCCGCTTGCCCGTGTCCTTATCCTGCTGAATCGTTCCTTCCGAATCCTTGACAGTCTTGTTGTCGGCGCCCGGCGTGTTCTCGATCGATCCCGGCAGCATCACCGTATAGCCGCTGGGATAGATCATCGAGGTAAAGTGGATCAAGATTTCCGCGCGCTTCTTCGATCGCCCGGCGTGCTCGGTGTGCATGATCTTGCCTTGAATGTAAGTGCCTGCTGGAATCAGCACGCGGTCATTCAACACGAACGGAAACGCGGTCTGGGCATACACCGCATCGCCTTCGCGCGCGTTCTTGGTAGAGATCGCTTGCGCCAGGGTCAATGGAATCTTTGACCCCGCCGGAATCACAACCGAGGCCGAACTGCGCGGGACGGCCGGCGCCAGCGATGGACCCGCGGTCTGCGCTGCCGGCGCCGCAACTGGAGAATGCGCGGGTGGAGTTCCATTCCCCTGAGCCCACGCCATAATCGAAACCAGCAAAATCGCCGCTAGTAGAACACGCATTCCGCACCTCCTCACAAATCCTTTAGCAGCCGGGCCTTCCCGCCCCCAACCCCCGCGCTAGAACCTGAGATTACCACGGTTTAGCGGCTATGATGCACCCGCCCGGACGCGAGTTATCCGCCTGCCAGATGCGAAAGTGCGGCTCGCATTCCTCAAAATCGCATTGAAATTTGGGCACTAACTGCGGTAGTGTTTGTGGTCCCAGAACCAAGGGGCTTGCCGAGACGAATGGACCTCTTTCCTTCCCTCCTGTCTGTTCGACCTCGTTGGGTACGGCGAATTCGAGTAGGGGTGTCCCGATGCGCGGTTTCCTCGTCTCTGCGGTGAAGTCTTTTCCGCTTCCTGTATTTTCCGTCTTCGTGCTTGTGCTCGGAATGTCGCCCTGGTGCGGCGTTGCGGTGGGACAAGAGGCCGCGGCCGCGGCTCCGCGTCCCCTGATTACGCAGGCGCTGGATGAGGCGCAGGTCACAGTCTTGAAGGGCAACACGCATCCGCTGGCGCGCCCGGAATTCGATTTGGGAACGGCTCCCGCCACCCTGCCCATGCAGCGCATGCTCCTGGTGCTGAAGCGCAGCGACGCACAAGAGGCCGCGCTGGAACAATTGCTGGACGACCAGCAGAACAAGGATTCGCCGAATTATCACAAATGGATGACCCCGGAACAGTTTGGGCAGCAGTTTGGTCCCACCGACGCAGACCTGCAGACGATTACCCTCTGGCTGCAGTCGCACGGCTTCGAAGTGGGATCGACCAAGGGACGCACCGTGCTGGA
>DASYYT010000150.1:0-8442 GCA_035949755.1 Candidatus Sulfotelmatobacter sp. | reverse complement strand
ACCGTCGAATACTCGATCACGATTTTCCCGTGGCCCTTTCTATCCCGGATCCGCACCCGCACTCCCAGCATCCGCTCCAGATCCATCTGCGCCGCCCGCACATTCGGATCCACCCACCGCGCCCCGCTCGCTTTCGCTTCTTTCTTCTTCACTCCCGGCATGTCGGGCAGCGGATCCAGCAAGCCATCCATCCGCAACACCAGCATCTCGATCTGCTCGATGTTCATGCCCTTTTTCACCGCGTACAGCGCCGCCTCCGCGATCCGGTCGTTATCGTCAAGCTTCAGCAGTTCCTTGGCCTGCGCGAAGTTGATTCTCTTCTCCGCCAGCATTTGCATTACTTCACGCGGCAGCTTGAGCAGCCGCATGTAGTTCGCCACCGAAACTCGCGACAGCCCCACCCGCTCCCCAATCTCCTCCTGCGTCAGCTTGAACTGGTTGCTCAACACCCGGAACGCCTCGGCCTGCTCCAGCGGGCTCAAGTCTTCGCGCTGCAGGTTCTCGATGATCGTCATCTCCGCCGCCTGCTGCTCCGATACCCGCCGCACCAGCGCCGGTATGTGCGTCTTGCCCGCCTTCTTCGACGCATGCAACCGCCGCTCGCCCATGACCAGGATGTAGCGCCCCTCCACCTCCGCCGGACGCACTACGATCGGTTGCACCACCCCGTTCGCCTTGATCGATTCCGCCAGCTCCTCCAGCGCGTCGTCATCCTCCACATACCGCGTTTGAAACGGATTCTTGTCCACATCGGCGATCGCAACATTCACCACCAGATTCGTTGGAATCCGCCTATCCGCCACCGCCTGGATCTCGATCGTCTCCCCGGGCGCACCTTCCTCGTAAGCGTCGTACTCCACCTCCCCGCTCGCCAGTGCCGGCGACATCACATCCGGGTATGCAGCCGCGTCGCCGCGCATGGACCCACTCTCCGGCTCCGTCGATTCCATTTCGACAAGATCGCGCGCAGGGATAGCGGCCCCCATCTGTCCGAGATCCTGTGTGGGGACACCGGCCCTAAGCTGTCCGAGATCCTGTGTGGGGATAGCGGCCCTAAGCTGTCCGAGATCCTGTGTGGGGACACCGGCCCCCATCTGTCCGAGATCCTGTGTGGGGACAGCCGCCCCCGGCTGTCCGGCCGAGCGCAGCTCGGCGGCGTTTTCCGCAGGCACGACCACCGCAGCCAGATCCGGCCGCGAGCCGCCTGCCGAGCCCGTCCCCGGAGCAGCGACCATCCGAGGTCCCGCAAACAGCGCCGCCAGCCCTCGCCCCAAAGCCCGCCGCTTCTCTACCACCTTATCTTTATCTTTATCCGCCGCCTGCCCCGCCTTGTTCCCCACCGCCGCCGTGTTGTTCATCCTCACCGTTCCTTTGCTGTCCTCGACTGTGAATTTCCGTCCCTGCCTGGTTCGTCCCTGCGTGTTTCGCGCCCGCGTCTTCTTCTTCACTGTCATCCTGCGTAGCGAAGGATCCCTGCGCGCCATCCATACATAGACGCTCATCAATCTATTACATCGATACCCATCAATGTACTAAGCGCTCTTATCCATCTCCGCGGCCGCAATCTCCTCGACCGCAGCCTCTCCTCTGTGCTCCTCTGCGGTCAAAGCTTCTGCGTCCTGAGGTCTGAGGTCTGAGGCCTGACCTCCGCTCTGCTGCCGTTCGATGATCTCCTTGGCCAGCCGTATGTAGCTCTCCGCGCCCTTCGAGCGCGGATCGTACACCAGCGCCGCCTTGCCATGGCTGGGCGCCTCTGCCAGCCTGATATTCCGCGGCACTGTCGTGCGGCATAGCTTCTCGCCAAAGAAATTCTTCAGCTCAGCCATCACCTGCTGCGCCAGGTTGGTGCGCTCGTCAAACATCGTCAGCACCACGCCCTCAATCCCAAGCGATGGATTCAAGCCGGCGCGTATGCGCTCGATCGTGTCCAGCAACTCGCTGATGCCTTCCAGCGCGAAGTACTCGCCCTGCATGGGAATGAGCACCGCGTCAGCCGCGACCAGCGCGTTGAGCGTCAGCAGGTCTAGCGCAGGGGGACAGTCCAGCACCACAAACTGGAAGCGATCGCGCAGAGGCGCGAGCGCGTCGCGCATGCGATACTCGCGCCCTTCTGCGTCGACCAGTTCAAGATTTGCGCCGATGAGATTTTTGTGCGCCGGTATGAGCCACAGCTGCTCGAGCTCAGTGGTGAGCAGCGCCTCTTCGCCAGTGGCCGCGCCCATCAGCAGGTGATACGAGTTGATGCGGTCAGGATCTTTGGCGAAGCCCAGGCCGCTGGTGGCATTCGATTGCGGATCGCAATCGACCAGCAGCGTGTTGACTTCAGCAGCCGCAAAGGAAGCGGCCAGGTTGATGGCAGTCGTAGTCTTGCCGACGCCACCCTTCTGGTTGGCAACAGCGATGACGCGTCCCATATTTAATTGTGAGGAGAAGCAGAGCCACTCGCAGCATACTGCGCTTGCGAATTGAAATGCAATGAAGAAGTGCTGTGCAAACAAGTGAATTGTGTGCAAAACAGGTCCAGTGTTCCTGCAGGAACACTTCTAACGATTGGGAATCTAGAAGGGCTTGGTGGCTTCAGGAAGCAGGAGGCGAGTCAACTGTTGGAATTTGTAAAATTGCAGAAGTGTTCCTGCAGGAACACTGTGCAAAACTATTTCAGAGGATGAGCGTATATGGGTATTTTTCTTAATACATTTTCCACTTTGCTTGATTGATACATAAAATGGCTATTCTTCAGCGCTATTTATCAGGCGTTTGTCCCACTTCGCGCTAATTCTGGTTATGCCTCACTTATGGTGCAATCGTGAGCGATGCGCTTGCGGCTCTGAACGCCGAAAATGCATGAAAAGCAGTTAATTGTACCACTTTGGCCTACTTATCAGGCCAGTACTTGCCATGGAATGGTGGAAATTTGCTGGTAGTGAGCTGTTACGGACCACTTGTTGGAGTTCTAGGTTCCGGATGGAATCGGGACTTCCGCCTGGAGGAGGATGCGGGAGCGGGAGTTGGGGATGGGCATTGGGCTTGACCAGAGCAGGGTGGGGAGAGAGGCGCGGGCTTGCGGCTCTTGGGCGGCGCCGATCAGGAGGGCGAGGCGGCCGGCGGGGCGGAGCAGGTTGGCGGCAATGGGCAGGATGGTTTCGAAGCGCTCTACGGCGCGGAGAGTGACGACGTCGAAGGAGCGGGCGGCGAGGGATTCGGCGCGGGCAGTTTGTATATTGATGTCCGTCAATGTAAGGGCGCGGGCGACCTCGCGGAGGAAGATGGCTTTCTTGTGGTTGGATTCGATCAGCGTGACGGAGATGTGGGGGGCCCAGAGTTTGATGGGGAGGCCGGGGAATCCGGCACCGGAGCCTACGTCGGCGACTTCAACATCCTTCACCACAGAGGGCACAGAGGACACAGAGGGTCTTGGAAAAAGGTGACGGGCGGCGAAGAGGCTTTCGCCGAAGTGGCGGGTGAGGATTTGTTCGGGGTCGCGAATGGCGGTGAGGTTGATGCGGGCGTTCCAGCGGAGAAGTATATCGATGTACGTCGATATATTATACAAGTCGTTGGAGGTTAGCCGTTGGTGGTTCGCCGAGTCCAGGAATGGTTGCAATAGTTCGGCGATGCGAGCGGGGTTCATGGATGGTTGATTGTAGATTGATGATGGAAGATTAGAGAATCGGCTTGGCGGGATTTATTTCGCCCCTCCGGGGCTTTGGTATGGTCCGATTTTGCACCCACGGGTTGCGCGGTGGGGTGCATTCTTTCGCCGCTGCGCGGCTGGACAGCCGAGGGCGGCTGTCCCCACATGGAGGCTTGGCCCGAGGGCGGCTGTCCCCACATGGACCCTTCACCTAGGGCGGCTGTCGCCGCATGGAGGCTTGCCCGCTTCGCGGATGTCCCTAGATGGGGTTTCAGTTCTTAAGGGCGGCGGGCCAGTTGGTGAGCAGGGTGATGGAGGTGGATTTGGTGCGGTCGGTGGTTTGGACTACGAAGTGTTTGGCGTCGGGGCTGACGTCGTAGCTGATGCCGGTGAAATTTGGGAGATCGAGCTGGAATAAAGGTTCGATGGAGAGGACGCGAAAGCCGGGTTGGGTGACGGTGTGGGCGGCCATCAGGCGGTTCCCCATGGTGACGAAGAAGAGCTCGTTGTTGCGGGCGAAGATGGTGTTCCATCCGCCGGTGGTAGAGACCTGGGTTTTGGCGCCTGCGGCAAAGGGCACAACGTAGACTTCGGGGCGGCCGGCTTCGTAGGAGAAGTAGGCGAGCCAGCGGCCATCGGCAGAGAAGCGGCCGTCATATTCGCTGGCCGTCATGTGAGAGGTGGCGGGGGGCTGGAAAGGCTTGCGGTCTCCGGTCAGGGGCAGGATCCAATTGGAAAAGACGCCATCTTTAGTTTCCAAGTCGAGAGAGAGATATTTTCCGTCGGGGGACCAGTCGACGGGCGAACCGTTGATATAAGCATCGTCCTGATACAGAACCTCTTCCGGTTGGCTGCCGTCGAGAGAGCGGCGGCGGATGGAAGTTTTGCCATTTTCAGAGACGCCGTAGGCGATTTGCTTTCCATCGGGAGACCATACCGGCCAGAAATCATTTGGGCCAAAAGTGATTCGCGTGGGCTGACCGCCGGCGACCGGAAATATCCAGATATCGTTTTTGCCGGATCGTGGGTCTTGAAGGGTCACGGAGATGGACTTGCCGTCGGGAGAAAAACGCGGATCGGAATAGATAGCGAGGGGACCGGGGGTGGCGATGAGGTTTCCGCTACGGTCAAATACCTTCAACTCAGACTGAGCCGAACTTTCGTGGTAGGCAAGCACTCCATTCTCGGAGACGGAAAAGGTGCGGGCTTCGCCGACGGTTTGAGCATCGCCGGAAAGCTTGAAGGTGCGCGGGCTGAAAGGCTGAGCCTCGACATGTCCAGCGCGGACAAACAGCAGATGACCGGAAGCGAAGGCCGCGCGATAACCCGGACCGATCACAATTCCATCATGTTCGGGCTGGCCAAGCGCACCGACTTTGATTTGGGCCGGCCCTCCGAGTTGAAAGGAGACATAGAGGAAGTGCTTACCGTCGGGGAGGAAAGAGGGGGTTAGATTGGCAAGTTCGCCGGCATTGAGCCTGGTGGCGGGCGCAATCGGACCGCCGGCGGCCGGGATCTGCGAGATTGGGCCGAAGTTCTGCTGGCAGAAAAGGATGATGCCGTCGGGACTCCAATCGCCGCCACCACTCGAGGAAGCGTCGGCGAGGGTTTGGGCATCTCCTCCGGAAATGCTGATCTTTTTTAGTTTGCGATCGGCGATGAAGGCGAGGTAATGACCGTCCGGGGACCAGAACGGCGAGGCCGCGTCCTCGGTGCCGGGAAGCATGGTGGCCTGCTGGGCGTCGAGCGGGCGGAGCCAGAGGTTGGTGCGTCCCTTGTCATCGACGGCGGAGAAGGCGAGGGTTTTACCGTCGGGGGAGACGACGACGGGGCCGGCGTCGAAGCCGGAGGCGCGGAAAGTGGTTTGGGGAGGGGGCGGAATGTAGGCGCGCACTGCGAGGTCGGGGATGGCGGCGCGCCGCGAAAGAAAGAAAATGATCAGCGCCGCCGCGAGGAGAATCGCTCCACCTAGCGACAGCAAGCTGGGGCGGAGAGTGCGTAGAGCTGGAGTTTCGGGGGGTGACGACGGCGATTGCGAAATCGCTTTCAGTTGCAGGCGCACGTCGTGAACGGACTGGAAGCGTTCTTCGCGATCTTTGGCCAGACAGGCAGCGACGAGAGAGTCGAAGGCTGCGGGAGCAAGGGGCTTGGCGGCGCTGATGGGCTCGGGATCTTTTTCGAGGATGGCGGAGGCGACGCTGATCTGGCTTTTGCCCTCGAAGGCGCGCTTGCCGATAGCCATTTCGTAGAGGACGGCGCCGAAGGCGAAAATGTCGGAGCGGGCGTCGGCCTCTTTGCCTTCGATCTGTTCCGGGGACATGTACTGGATGGTGCCGACCACGGTGCCGGCGGTGGTGAGCGGGCTGACGGGATTGGGGCCGCTCATGGTGCGTGCGGCGGAGAGAAGCGGGGCCGATCCGGAGCCGGGCGCGCCGAGTGCGGCGGGTTTGGCGAGGCCGAAGTCCATCAGCTTGGTTCCGGCTTTGGTCAGCATGATGTTGCCGGGCTTGAGATCGCGATGGACGATGCCGGCGCGATGGGCGATGTCGAGTGCCTCGGCGACTTCGATTGCAATCTTCAGCAGTTCGGGAAATGGCAAAGGACCCCTGCGCAGGCGATCGGCGAGAGTTTCGCCGTCGAGGAATTCCATGACCAGGAACTCGGTGCTGTCCTGCGAGCCAACGTCGTAGAGATGGCAGATGTGGGGATGATTCAGCGAGGAAACGGTGCGAGCTTCGCGCTCAAAACGCTGCTTGAATTCGGGATTGGAGGAGAGATGAGTGGGGAGAATCTTGATGGCGACGGTGCGATCGAGGCGTGTGTCTCTGGCGCGGTAGACCTCACCCATGCCGCCGGCGCCGAGCGGGGATTGAATTTCGTAGGGGCCGAGTTTGGCGCCGGAGGTCAGGGGCATGGGTGGGGAGTCATTATAGCGTGAGTAGCAGGGCGAGGAGACGAGGAAAGTCTATCAACCACAGAGGCACTGAGGGACACAGAGTTTAGGCTGCGTGGCACTCGCGCATTCGAGATTTCTAGCGATCAGAGTGAATATCCAAGTCAGAAATTCGCACTTCTCCCAAGAGCAGGGAAAAGTGGGGCACCCCTACTATGTCCTCTTTAGAGCTTGAAGGTTCATTCTTGACGCTCGCGCAAGCAAAAGAAGTGGCTTGACTCCGACCGATCTTCTCATGGAAGGCATCACACTCAGAATCCCGCTTCGGGTAAGTTGAGGCGATATAGCGTCAACTAGCCTGGGTGTATAGATCAACGCTTGCGATGTGAGTCGGGGTTATCGCGGGATGTGCCCCAGTCCGGGAAGATTTGTTCGACGGAGTAGGTGACAAAGGCAGGTCTTCGTCGCCGCCGCTCCCGGAGGGTGAACATGATAGCCAGCAAGAATCCAGTGACAGCTCCGAGGAGAGCTTCCGTAATTGAGAGGCTGTTAAAAGTGCGCAGCCCCTGGCCGGTCAGGAGGAAGCCGGCATAGGCCATAACGCCCGTCCAGAGAATTACGCGAACCGGGTGCATGGGGAATCACCTCAGAGTTGGAGAGTGTCGCGACAGCGAAGAGTTACAGCGCACTTCGAGCGTTAGCGGCAGTCTGCGCCGCCGAAGAGTCGGATGTCAAGCAATCCCGGCCTACTGTGTAAAGAGGGTGAGTCAAGGCTGGAAGGTTAGCAGGGGGGCTGCGTGATGCGGGTCACTGACAAGCTAGCCACGTTCATGTTCACTAGCAGTTGGAATTTCTTTATCTTGTGATCTCCTGCAGAAAGCCGCTCCGGTCCCGACCTCGACTCGGCTGCTCGGTCAGCCGGCCCAAACCGTGATTGTCGCAACGGTGGTGGTGTGGCAAGTGGCGCAATCAGGCATCCCGCCCTGGAGGCTGGACGGGGCTTGAGCTTGGGCATTCCGGGAAGGTGGAAAACTTAGCGGCCGGCCGGAACAGCGCACGAAGGAGGAAAGGGGTGACGTAATGCGGCAGGCACTCGCGATACTGATCTTCATTGGAATGGCAACACTCGGGATTAAGCCGGCCCAAGGGCAAGCAGATCAAAATGTCCGGGCTTGGTGGGCGGGAGGAGAAATTGGGGAGGGGCAGCTCAGCCTTTCGTCCGACCAAATTCACCGTGGCCGGACGCCAACGTTCGCGCTTGGCTTTTTCGGCGGTCATAGATTGGGTGACCAAGCCCGGGTTGGGCTGGAGATGAACGGCTGGCTGTTGCAAGCGTCCAACCTGAACGATCCGACGGTCGGCGAAAGTGTGAGCAACGTGTTGGGCGTGGTTGACGTGTTCCCAACCCGCAAGATTCCGCTGTTCGTCCGGGGCGGGGGCGGGCTTGCGATGTATCAAAACAATCGCCCCGGAGAATCGGGCGGCACAGGATGGTCGTGGACAGGGGGTGCGGGATACGAGGTCCGTTTCAGCGAGAGACTGGGGCTCGCTCCGATGGTCGAGTATGCGTACGGCAGGTTTGACGATGTTCGCAACCCGATCACGGTCGAGACGGGGCGCCACTATTCGGTAGTCGAGTTCAAGGTCGCGGCGATCTGGCACTTTGGAAAGAGAGCCGGAGAGTAGGCGTGATTTCGCCGCGGCTTTCACACAGAAGCTAAAGCAACCCCAATTCGTTAGGCTCGCTTATAAAAACCGGCAGGCAGGAAGGAGTTGACCCAGCCCCCCAAAACTGGGCCGTCTACAATGTGAGTTCTCCCGAACCAGACTTGTCACGGAAGCTGGCATAGCTGAGGTGACATGCTGAACCTGGAAGGAGAAACAGCGTGAAGGGAACGCGACACAGCGAAGAGCA
>DASYYT010000149.1:0-5094 GCA_035949755.1 Candidatus Sulfotelmatobacter sp. | reverse complement strand
GTGAGTTTCCGGTAAGCGTGCGTGACTGCGGTTGAGCTTGGCTGATAGGTTATGTCGAGGGCGGGAGGCTTGGCGGCATGACAGAAGGATCGGCAAGGCATCGCGAGGACGTGGAGCAGTTGCGGGGGCGGTTTGCGGAGTTTCGCAATACGCACCCTGTGCGGTCGCGGTTGCCGGAGGAGTTGTGGGTGGCAGCGGCGAAGCTGGCGCGTCGGGACGGGATCGAAGCTACGGCGCTTGCCTTGGATGTGGACCGGCCGAGTTTGCAGAAGTGGACGGATCGATTCGAGCCTGGCGTGCAGGTCCAGGCGCGTAAGCCTCGACGCCAGCGTCGAGCTGGCAGAACAGCGAGCGCAGTCCCCGCCTTCGTGGAGCTGCTGGCGCAGACTGCTGGAGCGACTGGGCATCGTGGGGAGACGAGTTGCCTGGTGGAAGTAGAATCGCAGCGAGGTGCGAAACTGCGGCTGGAGATGAAAGCCGTTCAGGCCAGCACACTGGCCGAGCTGATTCGTGCGTTTGCAGCGTCGTAAGTCATGCTGCAGATCACGCCGCAGATGCGGATATTGGTAGCGGTGGAGGCCGTTGACTTCCGCAAAGGCATTGATTCGCTCGCGGAGTTATGCCGGGCGAAGCTGAACGCCGATCCATTTTCGGGCTGCCTGTTTGTGTTCCGTAGTAGGCGGGCGACCTCCATAAAAGTTTTGGTTTACGATGGGCAGGGATTTTGGTTGGCGACCAAGCGATTATCCAAAGGCCGCTTTCGCTGGTGGCCGCGGGGTGATGGAGAAGGTGCCGAACCGGCGCGATCACTGCGCGTGCATCAGGCACAGGTGCTGCTGGCGGCGGGCAATCCGGATATCGATGCGGCTCCGGTGTGGCGCAAAGTTGTTTGAACCATCATTTTGTACTTGCGTTCTGAAACGTTTTCCGGCATACTGCGGATGAGATGGCCACACATCGCTATCGGAGCCGCGATATTTCCAGCGAAGAGATTGCCTTCATCCGGCGACTCATCCAGGATCATCCAGAGCTGAGTCGCTGGAAACTATCGCGCGAACTGTGTGAAGCCTGGCAGTGGAAGCAGACCAACGGCGAGTTGCGCGATATGGTGTGTCGCGGATTACTGCTGATGCTTCACCGTGCCGGCGAGATCGAGTTGCCGCCGGTTAAACGTGTGGTGCGCAATCGAATCGCGGAGCGGCAAAAACCGGAGCCCTTGATTCCCGACAATCGTCCGGTGCCCGGGCCACTGGCGAGCATCACTCCGCTGGAGTTTGTGCAGGTGCGGCGCACGCCGCAAGAGGCGCTGTTCAACAGTCTGGTGGAGCAGTATCACTATCTGGGCTACGAACAACCCATCGGCGAGCACTTGAAGTATCTGGTCAAAGCGCGCGGGCAGGTGATCGCGTGTGTGACCTGGCAGAGTGCACCGCGCCATCTGAAAGTGCGCGACCAGTACCTCGGATGGAGCGACGAGGCGCGTGAACGGAATGTACACCTGCTGGCCTACAACACGCGCTTTGTGATCCTGCCGTGGGTCCAGGTGGAGCACCTCGCTTCGCACCTTCTAGGCCGCATGGCAAAGCTGGTTCCGCAAGATTGGCAGCGGATCTACGCGCATCCCATTTATTGGTTGGAGACATTCGTCGATACTTCGCGCTTTCGCGGGACCTGTTATCGTGCGGCCAACTGGCAAGTAATCGGCACGACACAGGGCCGTGGGCATCGCGCGCCCACGCTTGAGCAAACGCGACCCGTCAAGCAGATGTTGGGCTTGTCACTCCACCGCAAGTTCCGGGAGTTACTTTGCTCTGGAGGGGGCGCATGAAACGCAAACGTGTGGACGTGAATCTGAAAGAGCTGGACCAGATCATCGATCATGCTCGCGAAGCCCCGTTGAGTGAGTCGGAAAGCGACAAACTCAAAGAAGCGCTGCACGCGCTGGCGGGAATGATGCCTGCCCCACGCTCCACCGAGAAGACCAGTGCGGTGCTTCCGCCCACCGATCCCCCCGAGAAGCAGAGCAAAGAAAAGCCTACAGGCCACGGACGCAATGGCGCTTCCTCTTACGCAGGCGCGAAGAAAGTTGCGGTACCTCATCCCACATTGCACACGGGCGATCACTGCCCAGGTTGCGAAAAGGGCAAAGTCTATCCACAGAAAGAACCGCGGACGCTGGTGAGAATCGTTGGTCAGGCGCCGCTGGCCGCTACGGTGTACGAGCTGGATCGTCTGCGCTGCAATCTGTGCGGCGAAGTATTCACCGCGCCAGAACCGGAAGGCGTGGGACCGGAAAAATATGACGAAACCACAGCCGCGATGATCGCGCTGCTCAAGTACGGCAGCGGCATGCCGTTTTATCGCCTCGAAAAGCTGGAACAGTTACTGGGGATTCCGTTGGCTGCCTCCACGCAGTGGGAGATTGCGGAAGAAGGGGCGGAGGTGATCAAAGCGGCGCCCGATGAACTGATCCGGCAAGCGGCGCAAGGCGAAGTGCTGCATAACGACGACACGGGAATGCGCGTACTGCGCATGGCGCGTGAACCGTCCGATGATCGTACCGGCGTGTTCACCAGCGGCATTGTGTCCACCCAACAAGGGCGTAAGATCGCACTGTACTTCACCGGCCGCCAACATGCCGGCGAAAATCTGCGCGATGTGCTGAGGCATCGCGCCGCAGCGTTGGCCGCGCCGGTGCAGATGTCCGATGCCCTGTCACGCAACACCTCTGCGCTTCCCGAAGGCGTCGAGATCCTACTGGCCAACTGTCTTGCGCATGGCAGAAGGCAGTTTGTGGAAGTCGCGGCAAACTTCCCGGATGCATGCCGCTACGTTCTGGAAACGCTGGGCAGCGTCTATAAATATGATGCGGAAGCACGCACCGCCAAACTGTCTCCGCAGGACCGCTTGCGTTTTCATCAGCAGCACAGCGAGCCGCTCATGAAAACGTTGCGCGATTGGATGGACGCGCAGTTCGCGCAGCACCTGGTCGAGCCCAACTCGGGCTTAGGGAAAGCCATTACCTATTTCCTGAGACATTGGAAAGGGCTGACGGCATTCCTGCGCGATGCCGGCGCGCCACTCGATAACAACATCTGCGAACGCGCGCTCAAACGCGCCGTGTTACATCGCAAGAATGCGCTGTTTTATCGCACGCTGCACGGCTCCGAAGTGGGTGATCTCTTCATGAGCCTGATCCATACCTGCGAGCTAAATGAAGCCAATCCCTTCGACTACCTCACCGAACTGCAGCGGCACGCGCGCGAACTGGCGGCCGATCCTTCCCAGTGGCTGCCCTGGAACTATCGCGAGACGCTGGCCCGGCTCGCCACACCGGCCGCCGCGTAATAGGATGAATCCTGCCTGGCCGGAAAGGATAGGTTTCGGCCATGCAGGAGCGACACTCCGAAATGGCCGCCAAACGGGCTTCTGAGAAGGCACAATCGGAAAGGGTTTTTGGCCAGCGACGGAAACATCCGAAAATGTTTCGCGTTGGCCTCTACGCCGCGTTTCCACGTTCGACCAACACACCATCCCCTTGCAGATCCGCGCCCTGCGCGAATATGCCGCCCGGCGGGGCTGGACCATCGCCATACAAGTGAAGGAGGTCGGTTCCGGCGCTGCGCAGCGGGAACTGCGGGAAAAGTTGCTGGACGCGGCGCGCCGACGCGAAATCGACGTCGTATTGGTGTGGCGATTGGATCGTTGGGGGCGGTCGGTGGCGGATCTGCTCGCGACACTCCAGGAACTGGACCATCTCGGCGTCGGTTTCGTATCGCTGACCGAGGCGCTCGATCTGACGACGCCCTCCGGGCGGGCGATGGCCGCACTACTGGCTGTGTTCGCGGAGTTCGAAAGGGAGATTCTGCGGGAACGCGTGCGCGCCGGTCTGGCTCACGCTCGGCAGAACGGTCAACGGTTGGGCCGGCCGCAAACCGCAGCGCTCCAAACCAGCCAGGTACGGAAGCTATACCGAGCCGGCGTTAGCAAGGCTGAAATCGCCCGCCGGTTGCAGATCGGGCGCACTTCGGTGCGCCGAATCCTGGAAGCAAAGCCGTGAAGAAACCGAAGAAAGACCCGATCCGGGAAGACCGGATCCACGACCAAGCCATCGTGGACGCCTACGGGCCGGAAGAGCAGGCGATGAGCTGGTATTACTATCTCGATGACAAAATCCGATTCCCCTTCCAAGCCAAGTGCATCGCTCCCAAAGTCGTCTCGCCGCTCCGCAAGGGAGACACTGTCGAAGTACGAGGTATGGCGCCGGAAGACGCCTGCTCCGCCGACATGCTCGTGCCGATCCGTTGGCAAGGCCGTAAGATGGCCGTCCCTCTTTCCCAACTGGCCGTCATCGATTCTGACGAATCCACTGCCGAGGCCATTGGCGACTGGCATTATTGGGTGGCACAGGGTTACCTGTTCTAAGCTTGTCAGCCCACACCATCCACCCCTCAGTAGAATCGAACAGGCACATGACCAAACGTCAGTCGAAATCGCAACCGAAGTGGACCGATGTTAAGGCCAAGCTCGCGAGTTTGGATCGCCCAGGATTGCTAGGCCTGGTCCAGGATCTCTACGTCGCGCACCCGGACAACCGGACGTTTCTTCACACTCGTTTTGGCCTGGGCCAGGACGTCCTGGAACCGTACAAGCAGACCCTCGACCGGTGGCTTTGGCCGGACGCTTTTCGCAAGCAAGATACGTCGGTCGCCAACGCCAAGCAAGCCATTTCCAATTACAAGAAGGCCGTCGGTGACCCCGCCGGCATGGCCAAGTTGATGGTCTTCTATTGCGAGCAGGCCTCCGGTTTTGCAAGCGACGTCGGCTATCAAGATGAAAGCTACTTCGATGCACTGCTGCGCATGTTTGAACAGGCGGTGGCGACCGCGAACACATTGCCGACCGAAACTCGCGACGCACTGATCGCCAGACTGGGTCGGGTCCGGAGCATCAGTCACAAGTGCGGTTACGGCGTCGGAGACGACATGGACTCCATCCTCGCCAAGTACACCAAGCGCAAGGACCGTCCATCCCCGCGAAAATCCTGATTCCAGCTCCCACATCAGCCTTCACGCAGTCTTGCCGGAAACTCAC
>DASYYT010000148.1:0-3784 GCA_035949755.1 Candidatus Sulfotelmatobacter sp. | reverse complement strand
TCCATGCTGTTGATGCCGTGTTCGCGCATGGCACGATGCAGTTCGTCCATGCTCACGCCCTCGCGCTCCATGTGCGATTCAATCGGCTTGCCATCGTGCACCAGCAGCGAAGGCTCGCCCTGCACCAGGTGGCGGAAGCGCCGGTTCCTGCCGGAGACCTTTGCGATCAGAAAATTAAAGATCAGCAGTGTGCTGGCCGCAATCGCTCCGCCCATGAGCGAAGTATCGGGGCCGGTCATCGCGTTCTGCACTGAGTTCGAAAGCAGCAGCAGGAGCGTGAGGTCGAACGGGGTCATCTGCCCGACCTCGCGCTTGCCGCTTAAGCGCACGCCGATCAAAACCAGCAAATAAATGACGCTGGTGCGTAGCGCGATCTGCAGCAGAACGTGGCCGCCCGGAAAGAACGCTCCGCTCAATTCCCGCTACCCGAAACCGGACCGGCTGTAACCGGTACCGGAGCGGTTTTCGGCGTGCTCAAGTATCCCGTGACCTTCTTTTTGTCCACGGTCCAGACCACCAGTTCAAACAGCAGGTGATCTCGTCCGGAATAGAACTGGATGGGCTCGGCGACATTCCGGTCTTTTTTCTCGATTGTCTTGTCGTCGGAGGTCACGTTCAGCGTAAACCTCTGGTGTTTGGGGTCGGCTTTCCGGAGCTGCAGACGCACCGTGGAGACCGGCTGCGGCTTGGCGCCTTTCAGCAGCGTGAACTCGTAATAGTTGCGATCACCCTTGTGCTTGAGAACCTCGAGATCGGAACGCGTGTTGGCGATTAATCCGCTCTGCACGCCCAGATCTCCAACCGCGCTTTGCAGCTTCGCCTTGGTTGCTTCCAGGTCGGCCCGAGTGGACGCGACATCGGTCTTGACGCCGCCAACATCGGTCTTTACACCCGCGATATCCCCAGTGACCGCGCTGATCTGGGCTTTCTGTTCCTGTTCAAGGCGAGCCGCAGCCGCGCGCTGATCGGCTTGCAACTGAGCCGCACGCTGTGCCAGTTCCTTCTTGGTAATGCCAGCCTGCCGAGCCAGGGTTTCTTCCTGTGCTTCCGCCGTTTGCATGCGATTCTGCAGCTCGTTGACCTGGTTCTGGCTGGCGGACAGTTCCGCGTTCAGTTGCTTTACTGCCTGATGGTTGACAAATGTTGCATAGCCGAAACCGGCTACTACCAGCACTGCCAGCAGGAGCAGAAACCATTTGCCGGCGTTCGACTGAGATTCCATCTGAATATGCTCGCCTTCATCGGCCATACCATCTTCCTCCTCTTGGGAAGCTTACGAGAAACGGATTGCTTAAGATCTTTACGGTTCAGCGGAACCATGCCGTCTAAATGTATTTCATAAGATGCCAAAGGCACAACGCGACGATGCCCAGATCTGCCAACCTGTGGCAGCTGTCGGAGCAGTGCGTTTCAGCGGAATTATAAGGCTATTCCAGAGTTATGTTCTGTGACCACGGGTACACCCACAGCGTGACAGGAGTAATGTCGCGGAAAACCTTTTCGGAGTCAGCTTGGTTCCTGCCGCCAAGCCCCAGCGCACGACGTGTCAGTGCCTGCCAGCGAGCGCAGACTCCTCGCGGTGCGCCGGCGAATTCTTCTTGATTCCCATCAACTCGATGGCTTTGTGCGCGATGTGCTCGGCGCTTACTTCGAATTCCTTGATCAGCTCCCAGGGAGCCCCCGAATCGCCGAAGCGGTCTTTGACACCAATCGCGCCGGTGATGACTGGTAGACCATACAGCGTGAGATTTTCGGTCAGGATGCCGCTTACGCGCCAGGCCAGGGCCCCAATCTGGTGCTCCTCCGCGGTAACCAGCACTCCGGTTTCCTGTGCCGCGCGGATGATGGCGGCCGTGTCCATGGGCTTAAGCGTGTGCAGGTTCAACACGCGCGTCTCGTAGCCGAATTCCTTCAGAAGGATGTAGGCTGCGCGCATGGCCTCGGGAACCATGGGCCCGCAGGCGACGATGCTCAGATCCTCGTGTTCGTTGGTGTAATCGGCGGCGAGAACCGTTTCGAAGGCCTTCAGGAAATCCGGGCTCTCACGGCGCAGCCGAATGACATTGGCCTGGCCGAAGATAAACGGCGTATCCGGAGTTGTCACAACCGGCGTGGCTTCGCGGGCGAAGCGGATGTACTTCGGGCCTTTGTGTTGAAGCAGTAAATAGTCTGTTGCCTTGCGGGTTTCGATCATGTCGCAGGGCACGACCACCGACATGTTGGGCAGACCTTCCATGGCAAATAAATCTTCGAGTGCCTGATGCGTGGCGCCGTCCGGTCCGACCGAGACGCCGCCGTGTGCGCCCGCGATCAGCACGTTGAAGTTGCCGTAGCAGACCGAGGTGCGAATCTGATCGAGATTGCGCGCAGCCGCGAAGGTGGCGTAGGTGCCGAAGACCGGCAACTTCCCTTCCCGCGCCAGGCCGGCAGCGGCGGCAGTGGCAGACTGCTCCGCGATGCCCATGCTGATCCAGCGTTTCTTGCGCTCGGGCTTGCCGGCGTAGAAATCGCTGATGGTGATGGACCCGGAGATATCGAGGCCGAGGCAGATCACGCGTTCATCGTCGCCATTGGCCGCCAGCGATTGACCAAAGCCTTTGCGGGTGGGCTCCATTTTCACTTTCATCGTCTCGGCGCCATTCCACCAGTAATCGCGGGTGAATTTCGGCATCTTGGCGGCGAGTTTGCGGTCGACGTCCGCCTGGTACGCTTTGGCTTTGTCGAGCAAATGAGCAACTGGAATGCGATCGATGAGACCGAGTTCCTCCAGCCCTTGCATCAACTCCCGGTAGTTCGGCGCCTTTCCGTGCCAGCTCGCCTGGTCCTCCATGAAGCTCACGCCTTTGCCTTTCACCGTATCGGCAAGAATCATGACCGGACGACCCTTGACCTTTGTAGCCTGTTGCAGAGCGTCAACTACTTGTTCCATGTCGTGGCCGTCGATGCGCATCACGTCCCAACCGAAGGCTCCGTACTTTGCCGCCAGCGGCTCGACTTCCATGACTTCATCCACCGGTCCATCGATCTGCAGACGGTTGCAGTCGATGATGGCGATGACATTATCCAGTTCGTAATAACCGGCTTCCATCGCGGCTTCCCAGACCTGGCCCTCCTGCTGCTCGCCATCGCCCATGATGCAGAAGATCTTGTGCTTCTTGCTGTCGAGCTTGGCCGCGAGCGCCATCCCCACAGCGATGCTCAGCCCCTGCCCCAGAGAGCCGGTGGATACCTCGACTCCCGGCAGCTTCAGCCAGTGCGGATGGCCTTGATAGGGCGAACCCAGTTTGCGGAGGGTGACAATTTCGTCGAGCGGGCAGAATCCCGCGAACGCCAGACCCAGATAGAGGCTGGGCGCTTTGTGGCCCGTAGACCAGACGACGCGGTCGCGGTCGGCCCAGTTCGGATTCTGGGGATCGAGATGGGCAATTTTCAGATACAGCGCGGCGGTGATGTCCATGATCGAAAGCGTGCCGCCGGCGTGGCCCGAGCCCGCCGCATGCAGCGCGACCAGGTCATAGCCCCGCATCAAGTTGGCGGCATCTTCCAATTCTTGAATGGAATAATCGCGGATCAATTCTTTGGTGTTGGAATCGGTAAGAGGCATAGCCATTCCTTCCCGCCGGAATGAAGGCGTGCACAACCTTTACCGAGGGTATATGGAAGGAGCGGAGCAGACTGTGACTGTAATCACAGTTGGGGGTGACGCAGAATAAAGATTGCGGGGAATGCAGAAGTTAGACGTCAGAATGCAGAAGTAACGAGCTACATGGAAGAGTAAAGCCGG
>DASYYT010000147.1:0-39145 GCA_035949755.1 Candidatus Sulfotelmatobacter sp. | reverse complement strand
TTTTGGTGAGCGCGGCAGGATTCGAACCTGCGACCCATGCCTTAAAAGGGCATTGCTCTACCACCTGAGCTACGCGCCCACAATCTTTTAATGTAACACACGCTCAATGTTGCATGAGTCGTCGCAATTGGGCTGTGGGCTGCGCGCCCGGCGCGCTGCGATTGCATCCCTTCCACGTTGCTGGTTGCGGGCAATGCAGGACGACGCCATGCCCCTGCTCCACTAATACCGGCGCCGCCATTTTGCCAATCCGTCTGCGGAACCTGTGATGAATACGCGCGACATGTTCGCCCTTCCTATTGCAAGGATGATTCAACCACAAACGCGAAGGCCGCCCTCGCAGGCGGCCTGGCTGGAAATCGCTCGCTCCCTTTACTTGTGCTCGTTGATTACTCCGAAATATCCATTGGTATCGCTTGGTCCGGCCGTAAAGAACAGCTGATTGGTTTTTCCGTTGACCGTAGACCCGCCGCCAAACTTAATACCCCACAGTCCATTGATGACAATCGGCCTGCCCTTCGCGTTTTTCAACGTCCCCACGAACTTCCCGGTGCTTAAACTAAAGCCATTAATCGTGCCTGTCGCGGCATTGTTCGACACCAGCAGCGTCCCGCCCAGCGGCCCGTACGCCGCCGGAGCCACGGCCATCCCCCAGGGCTGATTCAAAATCTTGCTCGCGACCAGTCGCTTCACGAGAGTCCCGTTCTCATCGAAAATATCAATCGCCCCGCCAGTTCCGCCCGTCTGGCTGGCGAAGGTCACATAAACCTGCCCCCCAATGTCTTGAATCCCAAACACCGAAAACCCCGCCGGAATCGTGTAATCGGTGAACGATCTCACCAGGTTGAAGCTGCCGTCGTATATATCCACTTTGTTGTTAGCATTGTCGGCTGCGAACAGGTAGTTCCCCGAAGCATGACTGGTGATCGCCAATCCCGTGTACGACGCAGTCGACGACCGCACCGCAATCAGCGCCGTGCTGGGATCGAAACCCGACCACCCGCTGATGGTTCCGTCCAGCGTCGCGAACAGAAACACCGACGTCCACGTGTCGATCTGGAACTCCGGCGACCCGTTGTACACAATTCCAGTCGGTGATCCCGTGCCGGTTCCCGACGACGACGGCACGATCACCTGCAGGGATTGCGGATTCCCGCCGCTGTCGTACAGTGTCGACCACCCTGAAGCCTCGTCGCTCACCCAAAAGGCTCCGCCTGGAGCGTAAGCGAGGCCCCATGCATTGGCCAGTAACGGATCCGTGTGCGCGGTTTTCCCCGTCTGGTTCGACACCAGATAGGCCGCCGAAAATGTTTGCGCCATCGCCGCGCTCGCGCCTACCAGCACGATCATGCAGCAAGCCGCCCGAGTAATAGCGTTGCGGACAAAACTCTGCATAAAACTCTCCTTCGAATTTCTAAAGTTGGGAACTCTGGAACTGCACGGCCGGCAATGTGCTGCAGGGCACATCACGATTTGCCTTTTTCCAAGCCCCCGAATCCTAAGACCCGCCATCCTCGCTGTTGTCACGACTCTGTCACCGGCTTGCACATTTGGTGTCTCCTCCTACCCTGGACGGTCCGCCGCCCCATAATTGCTGCCCTCGAATTGCTTTCCCGTGGGTGACTCTTGTCCACTACATTTCTGTCTTGTCAAAATCAGCTAGGACGGGCGAGTTAGAAAAAAACGTCGCACTCCGAGCCACTCCACTCATCCGATGGCCGCGCTGAATCCGTGTCTCTTCTTGGGCAATATGGCCGGAAAAAACTAATGCGGCGCTTACAACTTTTAGACCGTACTCCGTATCCTACATAGATAGCTGTACGTATCTGGGTCTATATACCGCCCGCACTCCGCGTGGGTGCAGCAGTGCGCTCGTCAAAATCATCTTCCCTGAGGCCGTATGGCAGGTACGTTTCCCACTCGAACCCTGACACTTTTCACCGCCGTTCCGCGCCAACGTCCCTGGCACCGCTACAGCATCGCCGTTCTCACAGGCATCCTTGCCATCCTGCTCCGCTGGCTTCTCGATCCCGTTCTCGGCCATGTCGCCTTCTACGCCACCATCTACATGGCGGTCACCTTCTGCGCCATCGTCTGCGGCTCCGGGCCTGCCATCCTGACTGGTGTCGTGGGTGTTCTTGGGGTCTTCTATTGGTTCGTCGATCCCCGCCATTCCTGGCAGGTGATTAACATTTCGGAAATTCACAACCTGATCGGCGCTTTTCTGGTGTGCGCCGTTCTCATCGCCCTCGGCCATGCCAATCGCAAGAAGCAGCTCCGGCTGAACGACACGATCGCCGCTCTGACTGCTGAGGCACGGGAACGCCAGCGCGCGCAACAGGAGTTGCGCCAGGCCCACGATGAATTGGAGTTGCGCGTCGAAGAGCGCACGGCCGAACTCTCTCAAGCTCTTTCCCGTCTCGAGTCCGAAATTACGGTGCGGAAAAACGCCGAAGCTCAGCTGCGGCGCCTCTCGCTCGGCCTGATGACCATGCAGGATCAGGAGCGCCGCCGCATTGCCCGCGAACTGCACGACACCGCCGGCCAGACCCTCGCAGCCATGAAAATGTCGCTCGCCCTGATTCACCAGGTCCCGGGCCAATCTCCTGGTCTGGAAGCTCTGCTCGATGACCTCAACGCGCTGGTAGACGAAGCCCTGCAGGAAGTCCGCACTACATCCTATTTGTTGCATCCGCCGCTGCTGGATGAGGCTGGCATCGCCTCCGCAGCTCGCTGGTTTGTGGAAGGATTCGCCAGCCGCAGCGAAATTCAGGTGGCTTGCGACATCCCCGAAAAAATGGAGCGCCCTTCCCGCGATTGTGAACTCGTTCTTTTCCGAATCCTCCAGGAGAGCCTCACCAACGTTCATCGCCACTCGGGCGCTTCCGCCGCCAGCATCCGCCTCCATCGCGACCGCGACCGCCTCTGCCTGGAAATCTCCGACAATGGCAAGGGAATTTCCCCCGAGAAAATAAGCCAGCTCAATGCAGCGACCGGCTCGGGAGTGGGCATCCGCGGAATGCGAGAGCGCGTCCGCGAACTCAGTGGCAGCCTCGATATCCGTTCTCAATCCGGCAGCACAACCATCTCCGTCGTGCTCCCCATGCACTCACAGCCGCACGCCTCCGACTCCAGCGATTCCTTCGCCGTAGCCTCTCTCCGCTCTTCCGATATCTGATATCTTCCCTGATCCCGACTGACACTGACCCTGCCCGGTTCTAACCGTATTCCCCCACGCCTGCATTCTTTAGTTTTCGCCAAACAAATCGGGCCGCCCGAAGGCGGCCCGCATGTTTTCGCTAGAGGCTAAGAGCTAGCAGCTTCAGTCTCCGGCCACCGGTTCGGCCATCTCCGGCTTCGCTGCATGCGCGCCGTTGCCGTTGCCATTCCCGTTCGCTTTCGACAACGCTCCCAGCGGGATAAATCCATCCTGGGATTGCACCGGCTTCTCTTTAAGCACGACTTCGCGGTACAGCGAGGCCATGCGCGCGTTGTAAGCAGCATCATTCTTCTCCGGTCCGCGAGCGGCCGAGGTCTGAGGTCCGAGGTCTGCAGTCGCAGCCGCGCTCTTCGCATCCCGCGCCCTCTTCTTCTCCTCGCGCGCATTTTTCGCGATGCCCAGCTTGTCCAGGTCATGTTGCAGTTCGTTGGTGACGATTTCCTCGCGCAGCCTGAGATACTCGGTGGCGGTCTCCTGCTGCTCCATCTTCACCTTCTTACCGCCCGCGAAAATCTCATGCCGCCCATGCTCTTCGTACCACTTGGTAAGCGTAGCCGTCATGTGCATCTTCTCGATGATGTTCCGCCACCCTACGCCGGTGTTGTAGGCGCAGAAGGAAATCTCGCCTTCCTGCGTCGCGTAAGGAATAATGCACTGCTCGGTGCGCCGGAAGTCATAGTTGAACAGATCCTGGAACCACATGCCCGCGATGAACAGGAAATTCCAGCGATCGTTGGTGCGCCGCTTCATCACGTCATCGATGGTGCGGTCCGGGCCAACCTTGCCGTAGTCCTTTCCGGTCACGTGATAGTTCTTGTCAAACTTCTTCAGCAAATCCATCAATTTAAAATGCGTTGGCGACTGGTAGGGATCGTAATTCTTCATCAGGCACAGCGCCATCCCGAGCCCGGTCAGAAATTTCCCGCGCGCCCCATCGTTCACCTTCGCGATGTCTTTCGCCAGTTGATCGCCATGCAGGAAAGCGGTAACCGGCACAGCCTCTTTAGTTTCCTTGTCGATCATCACCGCCATCCCCGTCCCGCAATTCGGATGGCAGCCACAACTTAACTGGCCCCAGTCGTTGTTGGCATCTTTGGCGTGCATGAGATCGCCCCAATCGCTGAAAGTCCCCATAAATGAAATCGGGAACCAGTCGCGGGCGGGCTCGCCCAGGCCGGTCTGACTTTTGACGTCGTGCGCCAGGTGCGACAGCGTGTAGCGCTGTGCCTGCCGGCGATCGTCGGTGACCGCTTCATCGCGTCCGGTAAACGAAACCGGCTGGAAGCTCAGGAAGCTGATCGTTTTGGGATTATCCAGCGCGAACTTGATGATTCTTCCCACCTGTTCGTTGTTGATGCCGTTGACGATGGTGACTACCGGGACGATTTCGCATCCCGCCTTGTGCAGGTTCTCGATCGCCTTCAGCTTCACGTCAAACAGGTTGCCGACCATGCGGTGCGCGTTGGCGGCATTGCCGATGCCGTCGAACTGCAGGTAGGCGTAGCGCATGCCGGCTTCCACCGCCTGCTGCGCGAATTCAAAACTCTTCGCGAACTCGATTCCGTTGGTCGCCGCCTGCACGGAGTTGTATCCCACTTTGCGCGCGTACCGTACGGCATCCAGGAAGTAAGGCGACAACGTGGGCTCGCCACCGGAGAACTGCACCGACATCTGCCGGCGCGGTTTGATCGTGATGGCGTTGTCGAGCATGGTCTTGATTTCTTCCCACGTCAGTTCGTGGACGAAGCCAACCTGGTTGGCGTCCATGAAGCAGGGATCGCACATCATGTTGCAGCGGTTAGTCAGATCGATGGTGAGCACCGAGCCGCGTCCGTACTTCACGGTGGAAGATCCGTGGTGGTGCAGCTTTTCGTCATTGTGGGCCACTATGTCGCGGCCGGGGAAAACGTCTTCCAGGTGCTTGGAAAATTCGGTGTCAATCGACATTACATCTTCGAAGTGGCCGTGCTTGGGGCAGTCCTTCACCATGAGGATCTTGCCCTCGCGCTCGATGATCGTCGCCTTGATCTCGCCCACCTTCTCGTTCATAAGAACTTCGTGGGGCAGGTGGCCATCAAGAATCTGCTGACGAATCTCAGGGACGCACTTCGGGCACAGCGAATCCGTGCTGCGCGGCCAGCCGAGCGGGGGCTTGGACTTCTCATACGACTTGAGCAGCGGCTTGTCGGACCACTTTGGCGTCGGGGACGGGTTGGGCTTGATACGATTCAAACCATCGAACACAACCCACGCGCCCTTGGCGGCGACGACGACTGCTTTTTCTACGTACTTGATCGGCTTGCGCATTTTAGCTTCCAGCTCCTAGCTGCTAGCTTCTAGCCGGACTTTTGGCCAGTAGCTGCGTTTCTCTGGGGATAGGATCACGCCTTCCGCGCCTGGTGCTATCCCGCTGACTGCAATTCACTTTGGCCTTGGCTCCGGATGAACCTGAGAATACCGTCATCCAAAAACTGTGGCTCTCCCGGGAAGCCTCGATTCTACGACCGAAGCGCTGGTACACCTTCCCCTGGGTGTTTTATCTTTAGCTATCCTATTGGAGGCACTGGGAATGGCGCATCCTTATCCCAACGAACGGTGCAAATTGGAGGTTTAGTGGTCATTGGAGGGATTATACGGAGCTAAGTAGTTGAAAGCAAAGGAGCGAAGATCAGCCGGCCAAGCTCGTTTCCGCCCCCTGCACCTGCAAATGGTATTAGCTTTCTGGGTACCCGGAACGGTGGCGGGAAATGACTAAGGTGGCATCAGTGGCTGAACGGTCCGAGTCTATATTTCTTTTCCTCGTCTTCCCTTTTTGGAATCAGCTTCTTCTCTAGCGAGCGGGTCGTACTAGGAATGTAGCGCCGGCGCTAGAGTCGCCTCAGCCCCAGCGGGGTTGTTCGTCCAGGCTGATGCCTAACACCGTTTTTGCTGCCACTTCGTGGGTCAGGAACGAGTTTGCCGGGTGGATGCGGCCCAGGCGGGCGTCGCGAACCAGGCGTTCGTAGCCCAGGGAGCGGAAAATTCCGGCGCCTCCGCTGCATTCCAAGCCCAGATCCACGACCCGCCAGGCGCCTTCGACCGCGCGGTATTTGGCGCAGAAGATTTTCAGCGGCCATTGCGCGCCGTGATCCACGCCCTCGGACCAGTCGCGGGCCACGCTCTCCAGATGCGGCTCAATGCCTTCGAGTTCGATCACCATCTCGGCGATGGCGTGCTGCACCTCCGGGTGATAAGCCATGGAGCGAGTCAGGGCCAGCGAAGTCTTCTTCTTGACCGAATCGATCGTGTGATCGAGCGCGCGCTTGGCGAGTCCGTAATAGACATTTGCAAAACCCATCAAGGCCCACGCGAATACCGAGATGACAAACGCGTCGATCCCGGCCGCGCCGGCCGGCACCACGCGAACGATGTAGCGGTCGGGCACGAAGACGTTCTCGAGGATCGTGTCGTCGCTGCGCGTGGCGCGCATGCCGAGCACGTCCCAGGTCTGCTTGATGGTGACTCCACTCTCGTTGCGGGTTAAAAAAGCGTGCACGACTTTCGGCTGCGCCGGATCGCTGGTGTCGAGGCCATGCATCCCGAAGCGCGTCCACACGGGGGTGAGACTGCTAAACATCTTGCGGCCGGTGAAGCGGTATCCACCGTCGACGCGCTCCGCCTTCGAACTGGAGAGCAGCACGGGAACATCGTTGCCGCTCTCGGCGTGGCCGGCGGCAAAGATTTCCCCGGCTGCGGCGTCGCGCAGAATCCATTCCAGCGAGGCATCCCCGCGGCGCCACAGATCGGCGGCCACGCCGCACCAGTAAAGATGCATGTTCACCGCCAGCGCGGTGGCCGGGGCGTAGTAGGCGAGCCGGCGCTGCTCGCGGCAGCATTCGGCGAGCGTCAGGCCAGCGCCGCCGAATTCAGTGGGCACAGGCAGCGTGAGATATCCCGAGATGCGAAGCTCCTCGAAATCTTCTTCGAAGAAACGGTTGGCCCGATCGTATTCGGCCGCGCGCGAGGCAAATCGCCCGAGCATTTCTTCGGTGAGCACCGGTTTCGAGGGCCGCGGCGTCGAGGGGTTCGGGTCCGAAGCACAGCCGTTTCCGCTGAGGCCCGCTTCTCCTACCGTTGTCTTTGCCATTGGTTCCATGGTGGTTCCTCCCCCGCTGGCTGGCTATTCTACCCTGTTAGAGGTTGCGCCGGAGTTCAGGGCAATGCGTCCGGCACTAGCTTCCCTCCCGAAACGTACCGGGAGGATTTTCGGGACCTGCTCGCGATAGCGGCGGTAATGGTCGCCATGAATACGCGTGAGATCGCGCTCCTCCCACGGTATCGCCATGAGGATGTAGCCCGTGGTGGCGACGGCAAACACCAGGTGAGCGACCGTCATGCGTGGCGTTGCCCAGAAGATGCAGAGCCAGCTGAAATAGATGGGGTGGCGAACGAAGCGGTAAAGACCGGGAGTGCGGAACGCAAGCCCGGTGTACGGTTGTCCGCGGAAATTCAGCCATACTTGCCGCAATCCGAACAGGTCGAAGTGGTTGATCAGGAAGGTCGCGACCAGCAACAGCACCCAGCCGATGGCGTAAACCGCGTAGATGGCGAGGCGCCCTGCCGGATGGTTCACTTCCCAGATCATCCCCCCCATGGGGCGCCACTCGGCAAACAGAACGATCAGGGCCAGGCTGGAGAACAGAACATACGTGCTGCGCTCAGCCGCGGGCGGAATGATGCGCGTCCAGGCACGTTTAAACCACGCGCGAGCCATAATGCTGTGTTGGGCGGCAAACAACCCGAGCAGCGCCACGTTGATCGCCAGCGCTTGAGCTAAGCTTCCTTCGACGCCGGAATCGATCGTCCGCGGAACCCAGAAGTCTCCGAGAAAAGCGATCGCATACAGAAACGAGGCAAAAAATACGAGGTAGCAAACGGCTCCGTACAGTAATGTTGCAATGCGTCCAGTCATCGTCGAACCCTCCGCAAGCCCGCGTTTGGCCTATAATCGGTCCACTTCGGCAGTACCGGGGCTGCTCGAACCCTAGTGGAATCCCCTGCTGGGAGTAACGAAGAAACGCCAAAGAAAAACCAAAAACGATCTAAAAAGAAGCTGTGCAACTGTCTGCACGCGGCGGTACGTGGTCCTGGGGTAATGTGAATGGCCGATCCGGAAGCCACTAAAAATCCAAGCACATTGCGCTTTGGCGACTTCAGCCTGCAGCCCGAGCGTGCGGCGCTGTTAAGACGCGATCGCGAGGTCAAGCTTCGGCCCAAGGTCTATGACGCGCTGCATTACCTGATTGCGAACCGCGGGCGCCTGGTTCCGAAAGAAGAGCTGATTCAAGCCCTGTGGCCTGAGGCTTTTGTGACCGACGACTCTCTGGTGCAGTGCCTGGTGGAGTTGCGCCGGGCTCTGGACGACCGCTCGCAACAGATCCTGAAAACGGTTCCCCGCCGGGGCTACATCTTCGCCGCGGAAGTCGACAGGGACACCAGACCGGCGGAAAGCATTGCCCAAGCCAAACCTGGCGCCGGCAGCGACATTGCCACGGCCCACCGGCTTCCGGTTGCGCGCACTTCCCTGTTGGGCCGCGAACGCGAACTTGCTGCCGTCGCGCAGTTGCTGCTTGATCCTGCCGTGCGCCTCGTTACCCTCACCGGTGCCGGCGGATCGGGAAAGACGCGGCTGGGAATGGAACTGTGCCGCGAACTGTCCGATGCTTTTGAGCAGCATGTTTACGTTGTGGCTCTAGGCTCGATCAGCGACGCGGGAATGGTGCCGGCGGCGATTGCGGAGTCGGTGGGGATCCGCGAGACCGGCGGGCGTCTTTACCTTGATCTGGTCATGGAATTCCTGCGCGAGTGCGAGCCCTCGTCGGTTCTTTTGCTGCTGGATAATCTGGAGCACATCCTCCCGGCTTCGTCATTTGTGGTGCAGCTGATCGAGGCCTCGCGCGGATTGAAAGTTCTGGTGACCAGCCGGGCGCCGTTGCGGGTGTACGGCGAGTACGAATTTCCCGTCCCGCCGCTGGCCTTGCCTGATCCGCAGCAGATGCATTCATTGCCGGCGCTCGCGGAGAATCCGTCGGTTTCTTTGTTTGCGCAGCGGGCGGCGGCCGTGAAGCCCGATTTCCATCTCACTCCAGAGAATGCTCAGGCTGTAGCCGAAATCTGTTCGCGCCTCGATGGGCTGCCTTTGGCGATTGAGCTGGCTGCTGCGCGGGTCAAGATGCTCCCGCTCAGCGGAATTCTGACGCGCCTGCAGAGCCGTCTGCAGCTTTTGACCGCAGGGGCCCGCGATCTTCCTGAGCGCCAGCAGACTCTCCGCAATACGATTGACTGGAGCTACGACCTGCTCACCCAGGCCGAGCAGAAGTTGCTCCGCCGGCTCGCCGTGTTCTGGGGCGGATGCACGCTGGAAGGCGCCGAGGCTGTGGGCAACACCGGCAACGACTTGGGAGCGGAGATTTTCGACGTGGTTTCGTCCCTGGTCGACAAAAGCCTGATCCAGCAGCGCCAGCAAGGAATGGACGAGGCCCGCTTCCGCATGCTGGAAACGATCCGCGAGTACGCGCTGGAGCGGCTGAAGCAAAGTGGTGAGGAAGCCGCGACCAAGCGCGCCCATGCCGCGTATTGCCTGGTGTTGGCCGAGGAAGGCAATCCTGACCTCACCGAAAGCGAGCGCGCCGCCTGGCTGACGCGCTGCGACGCCGAGCACGACGACTTTCGCGCCGCGCTCGACTGGCTGTTCCAGACCCGCGAGCTGGATTGGGGCTTCCGCTTCTGTATGGCGCTGTTTCGCTTCTGGGATATGCGCGAGCACTCTGAGGAAGGGCGAGCTCGACTCGAACACATTCTGCAACTCGCCGGCTCCGATTACACCAGGGAACGCGCCAGGATTTATCTGTTTCTGGGAGCCTTCGCCACGGCGCAGGGAGATTTCCCGGCGGCAGCGCGTTTTCTGCAGCAGAGCTTGGCCACTTACCAGGAACTGGATGACCCCTCAGGAATTGCGGTATCGCTGAACGCCATGGCGATTGGGGCGCGCGATCGCGGTGACCATGTCGCGGCGCAAGACAATTTCCAAAAGAGCCTTGCGTACTGGCGAAAAGCCGGGGACCAGGTTGCGATTGCGCGCTGCCTGCACAATCTGGGCGATGTGGCCAAGGTTCGCGGCGACTATGCCCGCGCCCGCATGGCGTTCTCCGAGGCGATGCAGTTGTTTGAAGAGATCGGCGACGGCAGCGGAGCGGCATGGGCGCTCAATCAGCAGGGCGACGTCGCCAAGGAGCAAGGAGACCGGGCGAGCGCCCGCGAACTTTATGAGAAAGCTCTGACTGCCTTCCGTGGCGCGGCCGATCGATGGGGCATGGCACGCTCCCTCACCGATCTGGGTACGATTGCCTGCGAACAAGGCGACCAGACGATGGCATACGCGGCCTTCAAAGAGAGCCTGGAAATCTTTACCGCCTTGGGACATCGGCGCGGTATTGCGCGAGTGCTGGAGGGGTTAGCCTGCCTGGCGCTGCGAAAAGGGGATGCGCATCGCGCCCTGGCGTTGGCCGCGGCCGCATCGCGCCTGCGGCAAGTGATCAGCGCGCCTCTGCTTCCGGCCGAGCAAGCCAGACTCAATGACATTCTGCGACCAGCCTGGCAGCAACTGGGGGAAGCAGGCGGCAAGGAAGCCTGGGAAGAAGGCCGTGCCCTGACCGCCGATCGCGCGGTCGAGTACGCCCTGTCGGTCGCTTCTAGCTGATGTTCTTGGGATCGATGAGCCGTCGGACGGCCGCCACTCGGTTGGCAGGAAGGTTGGTCCTGCGCGCGTGCTCCCGGATCGTGTCCTCGTCGGGCGCCAGATAAACGCAATAGACCTTGTCTTCGGTCACGTAGCTGTGCAGCCACTGAATCTGGGGACCGATGTCTTTGAGGCTTTGCAATGAGCGCAATGAGACTTCGCGAATCTGCGTCTCCGAAAGCGAGCCGGCGCCGGGAATCTCGCGTTCAATCACGAATTGCGGCATATCGGCAGTAGTCTACACCAAGGATGTATAGGGCGGTACCGGGGAGCCTGTGCGGCTGTTTATCTTTGTCATTCAGAATTGGAATGACACGATCACCTGCCCCAATCTTCCCAAGTGAGGCCTTTCACGCCGGAAGACTCCGACACGTTTGAGGTCACAAGAGTCAGGCGATGCCGAAGTGCCTGACCTGCTATCAGCAGATCGCAGGCGCCGATCGCCCGGCCCATACCTGCCAACAAACAACGATGCTTGGAAAGTCACACCCGCGGCCTGTACGCTCTTACTCTTCCATCATCTCCGACGGCTGGGCGCGTTCTTCCATCAGGCCGATTGCCGTGGCCAGATCCTGGATGCGGCGGAGTTCGCCTCGCGGCGTTCCCGGCCCGCCCGCCTCCTCGTATCCCAAAACGGCGTAGTAGATGGCACGGTCAAAGAACTGATTGAGGAGGGTGTTCAATTCCAGCTCACCGTGGAGTTGGACGATGGTGTCGGCGAAGGCCTCGCGGCGCAGGAAGTACCAGAGGTGATCGCGGGTCAGCATCAGCGCCCAGAGAAACTGGTGCAGGCGGACACCCTCGGCGGCGCGGCGGGCTCCAATGGCCTTAAAGCGGCCGGCAATGTCGGGCTCGGTTTTCTGCAACAGCCATTCTCCGAGATTGTGATAGAGTTCGGCGGCGGCCCGCCGTAAATTCTCGGGCGAAAGGTTGCGAAAGTCCGAGGTACGCTCGGAGTTGCGAATCTCGTCCACCAGCTCACGAGACAAAGCTTCGGAATGCCTTTCGATCAGGCGCACCAGTTTCATACCCAACATTCAGCCGCTCTCCTTCACTGTCTAACCGAAAAGATGCATCTGGATTCGCGCGGGATGCATGCCCTCAGCGGGCGATCACCACGCTCAAATCCGGCTACTTATATCGTAACACGATATATTGCCGGAGACAACCGGGATGCAGCAGGAGAAAAACTGGCAGGAGGCGGCTGCCGGAGTTCAAGGCACAAATCTTTGAAACACAGAGGGCGCCGAGTTTACCCCGAAAACGCGGAGGGACGCCAATCTTGAGATGCTGAATTTCGATTGGAGCGGTTCTCTGCGATCTCCGGGTTTCTCTTCGCGAACTCGGCGTTAAGCTCCGCCGGTAACCTTGCGCCGTTTCCCAAGGAGCTCAAGGGCCCGGTGCGAGCGCTTTCTTCAGCACCAGCGCGTCCACGCCGTTGGAGTAATAGCGCGGCCAGGTACGGAACACACTGTATCCGTGGCGTTTGTAGAAGGCGAGGGCGGCGGCATTGTCGACCGCAGTCTCCAGGCCGACGGCTCGACTTCCTGTCGACTGCAGCTTCTGTTCGGCGGCTTCCAGCAGCAACGATCCCACGCCGGAGCGGCGGGCGGCGGGAATGACGTCGATGGTCACGATGTGGCCGATGGGGCCGCCGTGGGCCACGATGAATCCGGCAATGCGGGTTTCAGAGGTGCTGCTTGCAGCGTCACTGGCCACCAGCGTGAACGAGCCGCGATGGCGCATATAGGCCTTCAGTTCCGGGCGGGAGTAGGAGATTCCCGGCGGAAAGCATTGCTGGTCAATGCGCCAGAGGGTTTCGAAGTCGTCGGACTGGAAGTCGCGGATGATAAAAGACACGCCGCCATTGTAGCGGCCCGTGTCCGCGAAGGGAGAGACGACCTGCTTTTCCACAGTTCAGCTGTCTCACCGGGCGAAAAAATGTCGCGCTGGGGACTAATGTCCTCTTGCTCGGGCCGCAACCTCGGACGTAACATCGGCATCAGAGCAGTGGGCGAAGAACGTGGGACGCCTTCTCATCATCGACGTTGTCGGCGCGATTGTGGCTCTGGGGCTGTGGTACGTTTTGTTCTCAGCTTACAATCGCCGAAAAGGCAGCGAGGCGTTGCGCTGGGTGCAATCGGCGTGCGCCGGCAAGGGGCGAGTGCTCGATTCCCGCTGGCTCAATAGCTCGCGCCTGCATGCCAGGCTGCACTTCCCTTCCCGCAGTTTCGAAAATGCTTACGTAACCATGAAGTTCCGTCCGCGGCCCTTGCCGCTGCAATGGCTGCTCAGCCAGCTGCACAAGCAGAAAGAGACATTGACCTTTGAGGCTGACTTGGGCGGATCGCCGAGTTTCCATCTCGAGGTGGTGCGGCACCGCTGGTGCGCCCACAGCCGCGGCGTGACCGCCCGCAGCCGCGACGAGCGCGAGTGGGATGTCTACGAGCCTGGCCCGGTGGTGTTGACCACGCGCACACACTGGAAAGAAGATTCCACCCCGGAATTGAATACGCTGATGACGGTGCGACAACAGGATGTGCTGCAAGTGCGCTTCCGTCCGGAGTCACCACAATTTTCGGCGACGATTTCCCTCGATGCGCTGCACGATCCACGGACAGCCTCGGGCTTTTTGACCACGCTGCGCGAACTGGCGGCCGGCGCTTCGGCACACCGGCAGTAAAGCCGCGTCTACCCCCGCCTTTCAGCCTCTCGGTTTAATCACGGAACGACATTCATTTCTGTGGTATTGTTCCCGGCCATGACGGATTCGACGATCCACAGCCCGACTCCCCAGTTCGGCACGGCGGAGTACGCTCCCACTCCGAACCGGGATGTCTGCAAGCTCTGCCAGATGCCGATCGGCGCCTCGTACTATCGCGTGAATGCTGCGATGGTCTGCCCCAGTTGCTTCGACAAAGTTCGCCGCCAGCGCGTACTCGATACCCACGCCGCTTTTGTGCGGGCGATTACGGCGGGCATTGCGGCGGCCCTGGCCGGCCTGATCGGCTACGCGCTGCTGGCGATCCTGCTGCAGGGTTGGGTGATCGCCTACATGTCGTTCGCGGTGGGATGGCTGGTGGGCATTGCCATGATGAAAGCTTCTGGCGGAGTGGGCGGCCGGCGCTACCAGATTGCCGCGGTTCTGCTGACCTATGCGGCGGTCTCCATGGCGGCGATTCCCATCTGGATCTACTTTGCCGATCAGCACAAGCCCAGGCAGACCGAGCAACAGAGACTGGCGGCGGAGCAGCGTCAGCTTGAGGATCAGTCGGAGCAAGCCCATCACGAGTCTGCGCCTGCGGCTGAGCCCGAAAAACCTGCGCTCCCGCTGGGCGCGTGGCTGGGACGGGTGGCCTTGCTGGGCTTGGCGTCTCCCTTCATCGAATTGAAAGGCAATCCGTTCTGGGGGGCGATGGGACTCCTCATTCTTTTCGTAGGCATGAAAATCGCCTGGCGGCTGACGGCGGATCATTCCTTTGAGGTGATGGGGCCATTCGACAATTCGCCTCCGCAGCGGTGATCTCGCGTAGAATTCAGGCAGCGCCTCGACCGCCGTGTCCACTCTGACTCCTGAGTTAGTCCGCAACTGCCGTCGCTGCGCCGCCGAATTGATGCCGGCGGCGCTGGTTTGCGACAAGTGCCACGCGCTGGTGTACTCCGAGCGGCTGGAACGTCTGGCGGAACAAGCCAGAGCTTTGGAAGCCAGCGGCGACCTGCACAACGCCCGCGAAATCTGGCTCTCCGGATTGCCTTTGCTGCCTCCGAACTCCACCCAGGCCAGTTGGATTACCGAACACGCCCGCTCTCTCGAACCTCCCATCGCAGAAACACTCTTTGCACAAACTGTAGCTTCACAAAGCCGCCGGAGTATATGGGAGCGCGGAGTGGTAGGGCTGGGATTTCTGGTCAGCTTCGCGGCCTTCGTGGCGATTTATTGGAAGGCCGAGGGCGCGCAGTTCGGAGTGGGCTTCGCGGTTTTGATTCTGATTCATGAGATGGGGCATTACGTCGACATCCGCCGCCGCGGATTGCCCGCCGATATGCCGCTGTTCCTGCCTGGAGTCGGAGCTTATGTCCGCTGGCGCGCCATGGGCGTCTCGCTGCAGACGCGGGCAGAGGTCAGCCTCGCCGGCCCGCTGGCAGGTTTTCTGGCCGCATTGGCGTGCGCTGTTTTCTGGTGGCAGACCCATGAGCCCTACTGGCTGGTGTTGGCCAGAGTGGGAGCGGCGTTGAATCTGCTGAACCTGATTCCGATTTGGATTCTGGACGGCGGACAGGCTGCATTGGCGCTGGCAAAGTCGGACCGCATTCTGTTGTTGGTGGCATTGCTGGTGCTATGGGCGGTGCTCCACGAAAACATTTTTCTGCCGGTCGCGGCGGGAGCCGTCTATCGCGCATTTTTCTCGCCCGATTTGCCCGCCCGCCCCAGCCGCGCAACCCTGGTTTACTTTGTCTTTGTGCTCGCCGCATTGGGTCTGATCCTGCACGTGCTGCCCGGCCATGGCCTCAGCGCGCAGTAAGCGCTTTCGAACCGTTCCCGAATAAATCCCTTTTATGCCGCGCATCAGCTTTTTCGATTGGCTGAGGCCGGGGGCTCGCGCTATGCTTTCGAGTTCCAGGCGAGCGCGTTGAAACCAGCCATTTCAACTCCCCTTTAACGTTTTGCCCGAACTTTTCCGACATTCGCGACTCAAAGGAGACTGAACGATTTCCATGCCTAACGAACTGCGCAATTTCCTGGCACTGTCCTACGACGAACTGGAAGAACTCAACCTCAAGGCGAAGGAGCAGCGCAGGAACCGGACCGCACCGCACAAGATCCAGGAAGAGCGGATCAAATATCTCAGTGACGAAAAGCGCATCAAGGCTGTGACCGTGCTCTTCAGCGATCTGGAAGGCCGGCTCCACATGCTGGATTATGACAAGAAGTTCCTGCTGAAGAGCTTTGACAATCTGACCTTCGATGGGTCCTCGATTCGCGGCTTCACGGCGCAGCGCGAGAGCGATCTGCGCCTGGGCATCGATTGGGGCGCATTCTACTGGGCTCCGGCCGACGTCTTCGGCTCGGGCAAGGTGCTGGTGTTTGGCGAAGTCATCGACAAGGGCGGAACCTCCTACAGCGGTGACATTCGCGGCGTGCTCAAGAATTACGCCGAAGACCTCAACAAAAAAAAGGGCTACACCCTCAACGCGGCCAATGAAATCGAAGGCTTCTTATTCAAAGGTTCCGATGCCGAGCGCCGCTATCACGAAACCGGCAAATTCGAATACGTCAACACCGGCGGCTATTATCATTCCCTGCCCGGCGATCCTCTGCGCACTTTTATTGATACGACCGCGGAAGTGCAGCGCGCCATGGGATTCCAGAACGAAAAAGATCATCCCGAAGTCGCGCCTTCGCAGTTTGAAATCAACTACGGTTACGGCGAAGTGGTCTCGGCGGCCGACCAGATTCAGCTTTACAAGCTGATCTGCCGCCAGGTCGCGACCAACATGGGATTGACCGCGTCGTTCCTGCCCAAGCCGGTGATTGGAGTAAACGGCAGCGGCATGCATACCAATGTCTCGATCAGCCAGAACGGGAAGAATCTTTTCTGGGACGCCAAGGGTGAAGAGAAGCTCAGCAAGATGGGATGGGCTTTCCTGGACCGCATTCTCACCCACGGCAACGATATTTGCCTGCTGCTGAATCCCAGCGTGAATGCCTACCGGAGGCTTGATCCGCACTTCGAAGCGCCGAACCAGATCAAGGCTTCGGCGGTGGACCGCGGCTCGATGATCCGTATTCCGATCGGCAACGAAAAGAGCATGCGCGTGGAAGTTCGCTCCGTGGCCCCGGATGCGAATCCGTATATGGTGATGCTCGGGATCTTCAAGACCGGCCTCGACGGCGAAACCGCGAAGATCAAGAACCTGCGCCAGGCCGAGAGATACCTGCCCGACAACATCTATGACGCGCTCGCCAATTTCAAGAAAGCGGATTGGACCACGACTCTGCTGGGCGAGGACGTGAAATCCCGCTACGCCGACCTGAAGCAGGCTTCGGCCGACCGCTGCCCGCGCGCTCTGGGAACGTTTATCAAGGCACAGGAAGTGCAATTCCACCACGAGGTATACAACCAGTTCCTGTGGAATTTGTTCTAAGAAGCACGCAGTTCTGCCCGCGCCTCGGCCGCAAGGCCGGGGCGTTTTTCTGTTGCCCAGGACCCAAGGTCTGCGCGGGGCTTCAAAGATAATCGCCGAGTTCGCGGAGAGAAAAACTGAAATCGCGGAGGATAGATCTCAAACGATCTCCCATGCCATGAGATGTAGCATCTCGGGCCCGCTAGTAGAGCACTTCGGATTCGCCGTGGGCCGCGATCTGAGCCTCAAAATGCGCGACAATCTTGTCGCGGCGGCCCATAACAGCACTCACCTCTTGTTTGGTCAAATAGCCCTTCGTTTTCTCGGCAAGCTCATCGCCCTTCAACGCTTTCATCTTTTCCAGCAGCTGCCGATCGCATTTCACCAGATCTTTGGGCGTCTGCAGGTCCTTGTAAATGCGGAAAGCCCGGCTAAAATCGACCCGCCATAGAGTCCAGTCTTCGCCAATCAGGATATTGGTCAGATTCGGATCGGTATCGTAGACCAGTTGATCGAAAACTCGGATGCGGTACATCTGGCTATTCCATTTGTCTGGATCGGGCGGTGAGATCTTCTTCCGCACCCGCTCCAATTCATCCATCTTTACCGGCAACCACCAACTGAGCGATCCTCTGTGCCCGTTCCAGGTACGCTCCACGTAGACCGGGAGCAGGGAGTCGAGGCCGAGAAGTTCCGCCAGACGGTAGGCAGCAATGTTGTATTTGTAGGAGTCGACGAAATTTACTTCTTTCTTTCCAAAGCCGAGGTCCTTCTCCCACTCGTGCTCGTCTATGGTTTGGAACGAGGCATCATGCGTGATCGTGCCATTGCTAAGGGTGAGCCGTTGGGTATTGGTGATTCCTTTTTTCGCGTCCTTACTCCTGATGACTTCGGCGGTCTGCAGAAACTGTTTGATCTGATCTTTGCTGAGCGCGCTGTCGTCTGCCCTCGCCGCTGGCGTGGCAACGAGCACGCTGGTCAGAACTGCCATGCTGAGGAACAAACCCGTCCCGGGCCGAATAAGATCTCGCATCGAACCGCTCCTCCCAAAAAGTCGCCAACACTCTACGCTAGAAAGGCGCGGGAGACAACACGATTTCTGCGCCTGTTTACCAACAGGCGCAATGCGGAGGCAGGCGAAATGCTTTCAGGCTCAAAAACCCGGTTGCCTGGCCATGGTAGTTTCTATCCCAGGCCTGGTCGGTCAGATGAAGTTGTGGCTCGGTCCGGAAATCCTTAGTCGTTTCCCGGAGCTCCGCTTTGCTTGATTTTCCTGGCTAGTTCCTCGTAGTGGCGGAGCATCTCCTCCGTTTTATCGGCAACTTCCCTGCTGTGGCGGAGCAATTCCCGCGTGTTCTTGATGATGTCGTCGAGATCATTTTCGTCGGAGCCCATCCCGAGAATATATCCCACAGCGCCGCCATAGCTGAAGAAAACTCCCGCCAAGAATCGAGTACGTCAGTAACCAACCATCTGGTGCCGGCCGATTCGTGGCGGCTGTCGACGGCCAATCAGCGCGCGCACTCAGCTGCCCTTGCTGGCCTCAGGCTTTGGCTGACCATTGGCCGCCGTGCTGGTGGGCCAGGTTGCCGATGTGGCCGGCACGGGCCGCCGCGACCCCGGTCTCGACCGGCGCGTTCGGCTCTTTGCGCGTCTTGATGCATTCGAAAAAGTTTTCCATGTGCGAGATGGTGCCGTCGCGAAAACTGCGAGATGTAAGGACCGGATTCCGGCCTTCATCCACGCGTTCGCGATAGATGGCGAAGCCCTCGCGATCGATCTTCAGCGTGGCTTCGGTGCCGCGGAATTCAAGGCCGCCACCGTCGATCGAAGAGTTCATCATGCCCTCGTAAACCACATCAAAGCCCGGGTAGCGGAAGGCGGCCTGGATGGTGTCCGGACAATCCCATTCCTGGAAAATATATTTGTCGCCCAGCATTTGCGCCTGGCGCGGCTGGTCGGATTTCATGGCCCAGTGCGCCACATCAATCCAATGGGTGAACAGATCGGTCATGGCGCCCCCGCCAAAATTCCAGAACCAGCGCCAGTGGCTGAATTTTTCGTCGCTGAAGGGCTGGTCCGGAGCGGAGCCGAGCCAGCGCTTCCAGTCAAGCCCGGACTGATCGATGGGTTTGGTTGCCCAGGCGCTGTGATAGTTCTGCCACCAATAGGTCCGCACCTGCACCACCCGGCCCAGACTGCCCCCTTGGATCATCTCCACCGCCTCGCGAAAATGGGTCCAACTGCGTTGCTGCATGCCGCACTGCAGAACCTGCTTGCTGGAACGAACGGCGCGAGTGAGTATGGCGCCTTCTTCGAGGGTGTGGGTAACCGGTTTTTCCAGATACACGTCTTTGCCGGCTTTCAGAGCGTCGACTGCCATCGGAACGTGCCAGTGGTCGGGAGTGGCGATAATCACCGCATCGATATCCTTTTCGAGGACCTCGCGATAATCCAGGTGGGTCGTGGCCACACCGTTGGAGCGCTCCTTCAGGGCGTCGCGGCGGGGTGCATATACGTCGCTGACGGCGACGAGCTGGTAAGGGCCCGCCTTGTCCGCGGCATCAAGCAGGCCGTTCATCCGCTCGCCGGCGCCTATGATCCCGATGCGAAGGGTATCGTTCGCTCCGAATACGCGCGTGGAAGCCAGTGCGGTAAGTCCGCTGGCGACGAGGAAGGTTCGCCGATTCATCATAGTAAGGGCCTCCAGCCCGGGCATGTGATGGCAAACTTCAGATGAGACCTGCCGCAGCATTTCAATCTGAAATCTGCAATCAACCATCTAAAATCTTAATTGCTCCGGCGTTGCATGATCCTATCAAAGCTTGCGCGGAGAGGCACCCGGTCTCCTTCTGTGACAGGCTTACGACAAAAAGAATTGAGCCCCGCTGACGATCGACTGATCTAACTTTTCGAGGCGCAACATGCGACTGAAACCTTTCCTGCTGGACATGTGGCTCGATTCGTACGAGCACGACATCGAATTCAACCTGGCGGCCAGTGAGGGACCGCGCTGGACGCTGAACCAGATCCTGAGCCTCGCCGGGGTGCAGGAGCGGGACCGCTTCTTGAATCACGGTCTCCATTACAGCCGCCCAGCCGGCGCTGAGGGTTTACGCGCGGCCATTGCCGAAATGCAGGGTGTGGGAGTCGACAGCGTTCAAGTCGTAACCGGCGCCTCGGAGGCTCTGCTCATTCTCATGTGGCTGGCCGCCGAGCCGGGAGCCAACGTCATCCTGCCTCGGCCCGGCTACCCGCCATTTTCCGCACTGCCCGAATCGCTTGGCATCGAGATCCGCTATTACGTGCTGCGCAGGGAGAACGCGTTCCGCATCGATCTCGACGAAATCAAGAAACTAGCGGACGAAAACACCAGGCTGATCCTGGTAAACAGTCCGCACAACCCCACGGGTGCAACCGTCAGCGATGCGGAATGGGATGAGTTGCACCAGTTCACTTCAGCGCGTGGAATTCAACTGGTCAGCGACGAGGTCTATCACCCTATTTATCATCCGACCGATAGCCGGCCGGCGACAAAATCGGCGGCCCGTTTGCCCCACGCCACCGTCATCCATGATTTCTCGAAAGCTTTTCCGTTATCGGGAGTGCGGACGGGTTGGATGATCGAGCACGACCCCAAACGTCGTGAGCAGTACTGGAATGCGCGCACCTATTTTTCCATCTCCAACAATACTGCCGGAGAGATGCTGGCCGAGATCGCCATGCGCCACCGCGACACGGTACTCGGCAAGACGCAGCAAACTGCGGCGAAAAATCTGCGCCAGCTTGAGCTCTTCATGGACGAGCATCAAGATAAGCTGGGCTGGGTTCGTCCTTCGGGCGGAGTGACCGCATTTCCCTGGCTTCTCACTGGAGAGAACAGCCGTGCCTTCTGCCAGGCGGCCGCTGAACAAGGTATCCTGCTCGCGCCGGGGGATTGTTGGGATGCGCCCTCGCATTTGCGGCTGGGCTTCGCAGCGGTGATGAGCGATAAATTTCCCCAGGCGCTCGAACGTCTCGGGAAAGTCCTCCGCAATTGGCCGGCAGCGAGCCTGGCGACTTCTTCCGCTCATCGGCCCGCGTTGACTCCGCACTCATCAGTCCCTAAGATGTGACTCCAGATTCACCAAGCTGATTCCGGGAGTGCAATGCCGCCTGAACCATCTCGTAATTTGTTTCGAGCCATCGCTACCGACCTCCACTTCTGGATTCCGCTGAGCGTGCTGGTCGGCGGACTCTTCCTGCTGGATAAGCTCCGTTGAACGCTTCTTCCCCCGGCGTGCAGGCCGCGGCCCCTGCAGGTCCGGGCGCTGTAACTCCGGGCCGCCTGCGCAGCCTGCAGTCTCTGGGAATCTTCTGCGGATTCGCCGCCGGAGCCTGGCTGGGGGGCGCCGAAGCTCCCATCAAGCTGGTGAATCCATACATTTCTCCGATCACTGTTTCTTTCGTGATGGTGCTGGGAGTTTTCCTGGCGCGGTGGAGCGTGCCGGCATTTCTGCGCGGCACCTCGCACCTGCGGCATGACGTCCGGCAGGCTCCGCATCTGGTGATCTGGGCCGTGCTCGCCGGATGCATGTGGGCGGTCGCAAATACGCTCACAATTTATGCGATCCGCAACGTCGGGTTGAGCATTGCGTTTCCCCTGTGGAATTCCAACAGCCTGCTGGGAATTCTCTGGGGCGTTCTGCTGTTCAATGAGTTGCACTATGCCGGATGGAAGCGCTGGCTGGGCGTGTTGGGGGGCGCGCTTTGTATGTTTGCAGGCGCCACGCTGCTGGCCATCGCATCGTCGCATCAGGCCGCGCCGGGCAAGGCCACGCTCGGAATTGCCGCGGCGCTGGGCGCCGGCATTTTGTGGGGCACTATGTACATCCCGTATCGCAAGGCCTATCTGACCGGGATGAATCCCCTTTCCTTCATCGCCTTCTTCACCATCGGCGAACTGGTCACGATGTCGGTGCTGGCCGTCAGCTACCGTGGGGCCACGCCCCTGTGGCACGAATTGCTCAGCGCGCGCAGCGTGCTGTTCTGGCTTATGCTGGGCGGCTTTGTGTGGGTGATCGGAGATTTGTTCCAGCAATACGCCGCGAAATATGTCGGCATCAGCCGCGGCATTCCGCTGTCGAACACCAATCAGCTCTGGGGACTGTTGTGGGGCGTGCTGGTGTTTCACGAGCTGCGCGGCGCAGGCGGGAGCGTCTATGCGGAGGTGGCGGGCGGTTCGCTGATGATGGCTTTGGGAGCGGTGGCCATCGCCCTGTCCTCGGCGGCGGAGCGCGAGCATTCCTCATGGCAGGATGCGGCCCAGCGCGAAGGCCAGCGCTACCGCGTGGAGAATGAATACGTGCAGGCGGGAATGGAAGGTCGCGCGCACGGCGAGGTTTCGAACTCGAGAACCAAGCTCGACTGGCTTCTCATGGTTGGCACGACCGCACTGTTCGTAGCGCTGGCGCTGATCGCGCAGCTGCCCCGGATGGGATTCGGCATGGGGTGGGCGATCGCTCTCACCGTGGCGATGTTGGGCCTGCTGGCGGCCTGCGGCGTTTCCCTGTGGCGCACCACGCGCTTCCGTTGACGCTGTGGATCTGGCTTCGTCCAAAGAATGCAGGGATCAGCTTGCCATGTCATTCCCAGATTTTCTCAGCACTCTCCGTGAAGTCTCGGCGAACTCCGCGATTTAAGCCTTTGAGGCCGAGTCGCAGAGAGGTCGCAGCCATCGGCGAGAAAAGTATCGTGGGATGTCGAAATCGCTCTCCCCGTGCACGGCTTTGTGTCTGTGCCGGCATCCGCAGATTTCCATTCAATGTGCTAGATTCGAAAGCTTGATGAATGCCGCACCCACTATCAGCACCCAGGGCCTGACCCGCCGCTTCGGGCAGCTCTTTGCCGTCGAGGACGTCAACTTGCGCGTTGCGCCCGGACAGTTCTTCGGTTTTCTCGGGCCCAACGGCGCGGGAAAATCAACCACCATCAAGATGCTTACCGGGCTGCTGGCGCCCAGTTCCGGCCGCATTGAGATTCTCGGCCTCGACCTTCAGACCCATCCCGTCGAAGTGAAGCGCCAGATTGGAGTTGTGCCCGAGGGCATGGCGCTATTCGGACGCCTGACCGGGGCGGAGTTCCTGAGTTTTGCCGGACGCATGTATGGCCTCGATCGCGAAACTGCCGCCAAACGCGCCGCCGAATTGCTGGAGTTCATGCAGCTTGCCGACCAGCCCAAAAAACTCGTCACCGACTATTCCCACGGCATGCAGAAGAAGCTCGCCATGGCGGCGGCGGTGATCCACGGGCCCAAGGTGCTATTCCTCGATGAGCCCTTTGAGGGCGTGGACGCCATCGCGGCGGGCACTCTGAAGTCCATGCTGCAGCGCATGATCGCGCGCGGGGCGACGATTTTTTTAACTTCCCATGTTTTAGAAATCGTCGAGCGGCTGTGCAGTCATGTCGCGATCATCCATCAGGGACGGCTGGTGGCTCAGGGATCACTCGAAGAATTGCGCGCTGGAGTGCAGGCGCAGGCCCCCGCCGATGCCGGCGACGGCAGTCAGCCCTCGGGTGAGAAGCTGACTCTGGAGCAGATATTCTTGCGAATCGTGGGCGGCTCGCATCCCGCCGAACAGGAATTGTCGTGGCTGGGGTAAAAGCAAAGTTTCAAAGTTTCAAGGTTTCAATGACTCAAGTGTCGGAGACTACCGCGGGGTTCCTGCATGCAGTGGCCGAAATTTCGCAGCCTCAACCTATAGGACTTTGAAACCTTGTAACGTTGAAACTTTGAAACCTTCCCTCTCCGCTTGCCGCAGCGCTCGTTTTCTCCTCTGCAGCCGCCTCAACGCAGACAGCAACCTGGGACGATGCCGGATGGACATGCTTTCCAGCGAATAATTGAACGTGGCCCCGCAGTCACAGCACACCTTATAGCTATGCCCCTGCATCGTGAAGACCCGGCTCAGATGCCTGTGGTGACAGCCGAAGGCAAACTCCAACGCGTTCGCCAAAGGATGGGTCACGCTGTCCCACAGAGGTATCGTTTCCCGCGCCAACATACTCTCAACCTCCCAAACTCAATATCATCTTTGCACCCCGGCGGCAAAGCAGGTGTGAGCGCTCCCACGGCGTCATGTGATGGAACTCACGCAATGGAAAAGAATTGCGTTCGAGCCTGATCGCGCTCCCACTGTTACACTCCCGCCCCACAACATCCGCAGTAGTAACGAGTTGCGGGGCAGGTGCAACATGACACCGGCGTATGCAAGAATTGAAGCTTCCCACTATGAACCTGGCAGCGTCGGTCCCGGTCGAACTTTTGGCTATAGCACATTTGCGCTGGCGCATGTTCGTCAACGGACTGCGCAGCCGCCGCGGCAAGGCCGAACTCGCTTCCCGCGTCCTGGTCACCTCTTTCTTTGTCGTGGGCGGCTTCGGAGGCTTCGCCGCCGCTGCTGGTTTTTCCTGGTGGCTGGTTTCGCAGAACCAGGCCGAATTTCTCGCGGTGCCGCTGTGGACGATTTTTGTCTTCTGGCAGTTATTTCCCCTGATGGCGACGGCGTTCACCAACAATCCCGATTCCTCGGAACTGCTGCGCTTCCCGCTCACTTACCGCTCCTATTTCCTGGTACGGCTCGCCTATGGACTTTTCGATCCTGCCAGCGCGCTGGGCACCGTCGTGGTCATTGGAGTCCTGCTCGGCACCGCCGTGGCGCGGCCGCTGCTGTTTCCCTGGGCCGCCTTGGTGCTTCTGATGTTCGCCGCCTTCAACCTGGTGCTGATGCAAACCGTCTTCGCGTGGCTGGAGCGGTGGCTGGCGCAGCGGCGCACGCGGGAAATTTTCGGCGTTCTCTTTATTCTGGCCATGCTGAGTTTTCAGCTGATTGGTCCCATCATGCAGCACGTGGAGGGGCGCCCCCACCCGCAGTTCCGCCGCGCCATTGCATTCGGAGCGCAGGTTCAGGCCTTGTTGCCGCCGGGCCTGGCCGCCAATGCCATCGGGCAGGTCTCACACCAAAAATACGAAAGTGGAGTCGCTTCCTTGCTCAGTCTTGCATTGCTAACACTGGCTGTCGGCTTCCTTTTGCACCTGCGAATTCGCGCGCAGTTTCACGGAGAGAGTCTTAGCGAAGCGGCGGCGCGCCCGCGCGAGAAGCAAGTGCATGGTCCGCAGGTCGGCTGGCATCTGCCGGGACTCTCGCAGCCTGTCGCGGCGGTCTTCGAAAAAGAAATGCGCTATCTCAGCCGCAGTGGTCCCATGCTGCTCACGCTGATCATGCCGGTTTTCATGCTGGTGATTTTCCGGCTGGGGCCGTTGAATGCCATGCGGCATTCGAGCGCGCTCAGCCGCACTCCCGACATGGCCTTCCCCGGCGCAGCCGCCTATGCGGTCCTGGTGCTCACCAATCTGGTCTACAACAGCTTTGGCGGCGAGGGTGGAGGACTGCAGTTTTTCTACGCGTGTCCGGTGCGCTTCAGCCAGATCGTGTTGGGAAAGAACCTGACGCATGCCGCCGTCCTGCTGGCGAATGCGATATTCGCCTGGTTTGCGGTGACGTATCTCTATGGCGCGCCGCACCTGGCGGTTACGGTCGCGACCGCGGTCGGGCTGATGTTCGCAGCTCCACTGAACTTCACCGTCGGCAATCTGCTCTCCATTTATTCTCCCAAGAAGCGCGACTTCTCGACCTTCGGCCGTCAGAACGTTTCCCAGACCACCGTGCTCGCCAGTTTCGGAATGCAGATTGTGATTGTCGGCCTGGGCGCAGGCGTGTTCATGGTCGCCAAGCTCTACGACAATCTGTGGATCGCCGTCTTTTTGTTCCTGATTCTCGCCGCGATCTCGATACCGGTTTACATCGCGGTGTTGCGCAGCCTGGATGGCATCGCGGCGCAGCGGCAGGAGACCCTGCTGGCCGAGTTGTGCCGGGCCTAGGAATATGGGCCAGAGGCCGTGCGTGCGCCTGCGACACATGTACTCCTATTCTTCTGTCTTCTCCGGATTGGCCAGGAAGCGGTAGCCCACGCCGCGCACCGTCAGCAAATGCCGGGGATGGCCCGGGTCATCTTCGATGTATCGCCGCAGGCGCACCATGAAATTGTCGATGGCGCGCGTGTCGGTATCTTCGCGCAGGCCCCAGACTTCTTCCAGAATCTGTTTGCGCGAAACGATCTTGCCGTCGTTGCGCACCAGATGGCGGAGCAACTCCGCCTCCATCAGAGTCAGATGGATCGTGGTCTCTTGCGAGCGCAATTCCAGCGCACCGAAATCGATGGTTTTGCCCGCAAAGGAAAACGTTCCGAAGTCGCTTACCGTGCGCCCATTGCCCGCCTCCGCTTGCGCCTGGGCCGATTGCGCCGAGTGCATCCACTGGCTGCGGCGCAGAAGTCCCTGCAGCCGGGCCAGCAGAATCGAGAGATCGAAGGGCTTCGGGAGATAATCGTCGGCCCCGGAAGCGAATCCTTTCAGGACATCTTCCGGCCGTCCGCGCGCTGTCAGCATCAGCACCGGAACATAATTGCGCGCCGCCCGCAGCTCGGAAACCACGCTGAATCCGTCCTTGCCGGGCAGCATGATATCGAGCACGACGGCGTCGAACTTCTCTTTCTTGCCGAGCAGCCGGTCGGTGGCCGATTCCCCGTCGCCGACGACTTCCGCTGTATAACCCTCCGCCTCCAGATTGAAGCGCAACCCTTGCGCCAGGTGCGCTTCGTCCTCGACCACCAGCACGCGGGTCATGCCTCGGGCCTCGCGCTCTCCGCCTCCGTTCGCGGCAGCTCGATCACTACAGTCGTTCCCCGCCCTTCGCCTTCGCTCACTGCGAAAGCGGTGCCTCCGTGTTTTTTTGCGATCGATTTCACAATGAACAGCCCAAGACCGGTTCCCTTCACGTGCGCCAGTTTGCGGTTCGTCACCCGATGAAAGCGCCTGAAGATGCGCTTGAGATCGTCGGAGGCAATGCCGACGCCGTGATCCTGCACGCGCAGAACGAGACGCTTTTCGTCCGGCGTTTCCAGGCGCACCTGCACGTCCACGTGGTCGCCGGAATACTTCACGGCATTATCCAGAACATTGGCCACCGCGGTGCGCAGATCTTCGGCGCTGCCCCGAACGTGCAGCCCGCTGCCGTTACTGGTTGTCTGCTCGTAGCGCAGCGCCTCGGGTTGCAAATGATGGCGGGTGCGAACGGCGTCCATGCAATCCCGGACCAGTTGCCCAAAATCCACTTCCGCCTTTTCGCGCCCGGCTTTCTTGTCCCCGGCGCGTCCGGCTTTCAGCACCTGCTCGATGGTCTCGGTGAGCCGGTCGGCGTCGCTGAGCATGATGCCATAGAACTCCTGCTTCCGCTCCTCGGGCAATTGCCGCCGCTGCAGAGTTTCCAGGTGCAGGCGAATGGACGCCACCGGCGTTTTCAGTTCGTGGGTAACGGCGTTGATGAAGCTGTCGTGCTGCTCGCTGCGGCGTAACTCGCGCACCAGGAAAATCGTGTTCACCACCATGCCGGCAATAATCAGGGCGAAAAAAACGATGCCGAAGAACAGCAGCACGCCTTCGCGCCAATTGAGGATGATCCAGCCGACATTGAGCGCCACCGCCAGCGCCACCAGGCCAACGCCCAGGCACAGGAAGAAAACGATAGTTCCACGGCGGCTCGTGATGCGCATGGCTTTATGGGACTGATTCTACCGCGAAGTCCCGCCCTTCCGAGCGTCGGCATTCTGATGTTGCGAGCTCAAGCATTGTCATTCCGAGCGAAGCGAGGAATCCCTACCCAGTCGGCGCTCTCTCCTTCCGCATCGGGGTTTAAGTTTCGTAAGACTCGTATCGAATCATATATATTAATTGTACGAACTCGTTTATATGATATTATTACCATCATCTCCTCTCGAAGAGCATAGTTTGAGATTCGTCTTCCTTTGCCTGCTATTACTCGCCTCTTCCGCGCTAGGCCAAGAATCGAGCGGCTATTTTGAGAACTGGTTTCCCCGGGTCACCAAAACCCAGGCCGCGCAACCCCACTGGATCACGCCGCTGTTCACGGTGACGCCCAGGCTGGAAGAGGAGTTTCGCTCCGACATCACCTGGACGCCCACTGCCGCCGGGGACAGCCTGAATTACGGAACCGGCAAGGGATTGGAATTGATCCCCACCTTCAGCACCGAGATCATCCTGGGCGTGCCGCCCTATCAGGTGCCGCCCAGCGCACCGGCCGGAGGGGGCAATATCCCGCTTCTGCTGAAATACCGCATCGCCGCGCGCAACGAAGAGAGCGGCAACTATATCGTGACCGCGTTCCTGGCCGGAAGTATTCCCGCTGGCCGGTTCGCCACGAAATACGGCTCCGTCACCCCTACCATCGCGTTCGGCAAGGGATATCGCGACTTCGATTTTCAATCCACGCTCGGCTGGACCATTCCCACCGGCGGCCGCCGCACCAGTGGCACGCCCGTCGCCTACAATATGGCGCTGCAATATCGCGTGCTGCGGAAGCTATGGCCGGAACTCGAAACCAATGTCACGCTTTGGCCCAACGGAAGCGCCAAGCTGGTTGGGCAGAAGCAGGCCTTCATATCTCCGGGAATTGTGGCAGGAAGGTTTCACCTTTGGAAGCGCGTGGGATTCACCATCGGAGGCGGAGTACAGATCGCAACTTCGCACTATCATCAATACAACCACGCGAAGACGCTCTCGATCCGCTTCCCCTTTTGAAGAAAAAATTGTTGATTGTTGAATTTTGATTTTTGAATGCTAATGGCCCCCAGTTCCAGATTTTGAGATCATTCAACAATCAATAATCAACAATTTCCCCCGTACCTCCGTGACTCCGTGGTGAAATGCTTCTATGTCTGACAAAATGAAAGCTCGGGGACTCGCCGAAACGCTAGTTCGCCCGCGCGATGCGGCCGTCCAACTGCAGATCAGTTATCCCACGATCAAGCAGTGGATCTATCACCGCAAACTGCGCGCCGTAAAAACTCCCGGCGGGCACTACCGCATCCCGCAATCAGAGGTCGACCGCCTGCTGTACCGGACGCGTGGCCACAATAAAGACGAACGCAGGGTCACGTATAAACGCATCAGCGGGCGCAACCAGTTGGTCGGCCGCATCGTGGACGTCCGCGTGAGCGGCCTGGTCGGCCAGGTGACGTTGTCGGTCGGAGGCCAGCTGATCACCTCGCTGATCACGTCGGGCGCGGTGCGGGAGATGGGATTGAAGAAAGGCCAGACGGCCGCGGCGCTGATCAAAGCCACCGAGGTGATGATCATCCGGGTGTGAGCAGTGAGCTATGAGCTATGAGCTTTGAGCGATGAGCAACAGCTGCAACCACATGGCACGGAATACATTGCCCACTGCTCATTGCTCATTGCTGAAAAAAGCCCCGGCCGAAGCCGAGGCTGTGTTTTGAAAAAACGTCCGGACTTAATCACCCGCGGCGGCCACCGATGCAGCCGGAGCAATCAGCCGTCCGTTCGGAGCCGCGACTAAACCCTTCTTCACGTCGGCCAATCTTATGCGTTGAACATCCCACGCCAGTCCCAGCTTCCGCAGAACCCAGATACCGTACCAGTTGGCATCAACCTCGTACCAGGTAAGGCCGTGCGCAGCGGAGGTGGGATGCGCGTGGTGGTTATTGTGCCAGCCTTCGCCAAACGTCAGCAGAGCCACCCACCAGCTGTTAGTGGAAAGGTCGCGGGTAGTAAACCGCCGCGTGCCCCAGGAATGGGTCGCGGAGTTGACCAGCCAGGTGGCGTGCAACAAAAATACGGTGCGGAAGAAGGTTCCCCACAACAGCCAGGGCAGGCCGCCGATGGCGAACAACGCAACTCCCAAAACAATCTGCGGAATGTAATGGTATTTGGTCATCCACACGTGAAACTTATCCTTGGCTAGGTCGGGGACGTATCGGGCCAGCGTGGTCGCGTCGTGATGCATCGACTTGCCCATCAGGATCCATCCCATGTGCGCCCACCACTTACCGTCGATCGGCGAATGCGGATCGCCTTCCTGGTCCGAAAATTGATGATGGATGCGGTGCGTGGCCACCCAGAAAATCGGGCCGCCCTCCAGCGCCAGCGTCGCGCAGACCGTCAGAAAATATTCCACCCACTTGGGCGTCTTAAATCCTCGATGGGTCAGCAGCCGGTGGTAACCCATCCCGATACCCAGGCTTCCGGCGACCCACCATAAGAAGATCGCGGCCAGCAGCGCCTTCCAGGTGAAAAAAAACAGGGCAGCCACGGCGCCGACGTGAAACATCGCCATAAAAATCGCCGTGATCCAGTTGACTTCCGCATTTGCGGCCTGAGGCCGCTCTAGGTCCTGTAATTCCATGTGAAGAAGATCCCCAGTCGTACTCTTTGTGAGATGAGACTCGTTCCTAAAGCTATCGCAGAATGAACGTGGGGACTGTAATACTTGTGTAATAGGCGCTGGGCGGGCATTACGAGGGTACACGACCGCGCGATTGGCAGTGCCGGCTGGCGTCCGGCGTCCCCCGCCTCCGCCCGCGCCGAAAGGAATTTAAGCCGCCTTCACCCGCACCCCGGCCCACTTCTCCAGCAGGGTCAGCGTGGCGGCATAGTCCAAATCCTGGTTCCCGTCCTCGGTCGCCATCTCGTAGATTTCTTCCACGGTCTCGAGGGCGGGCAGTTTCACGCGCGCTTCCTTGGCCGCCTCCAGGGCGAGGCGGATATCCTTATGCATGAGCCGCAGCGGAAAATTGGGCGTGAAGTCGCGCTGCAGAATGAACGGCCCTTTGTATTCGACGACTCCCGAACGGACCATGGTGGCTTCGATCAGCTGCAGCAATTGCTGGGTATCCACACCGAGCTTGGTCGCCAGGGTAAGCGCCTCGGCGAATCCTTCAAAGATCAGAGCGATCTGCAGATTCATGGCCAGCTTGGTGGCCTGGCCCTTGCCCACTTCTCCCATGCGGAAGATTTTTTTTCCCATGGCCGCAAACAGCGGTTTAAGCCGCTCCACCTGCTGCTCGGCGCCGCCTACAATGAAGACCAGTGTGCCATCGCGCGCGCCAATCTTCGACCCGGTCATGGGAGCGTCCACCCACGCCACGCCTTTGGTCCCGACGCGATTGGCATAGTTCACCGTCGCCGAGGGAGAAATTGTGCTGGAGTCGGCGATGATCATGCCTTCGGTGAGCGACGATTCCGCGCCTTCTTTGCCGAAAACGACCTCCTCGACCGCGTCGGTGTCGGACACACAAAGCCAGACGACTTCAGCTCCTTGCGCCGCCGCTGCCGGGGTCGGCGCGACTCCCGCTCCCTCGACCAGCTTCCCTGGCGTGCGGTTCCACACCGTAACTTCGTGACCTGCCTTCACCAGATTGGTAGCCATCGCTTGCCCCATGATTCCCAATCCCAGAAATGCAACTCGCATGCGCATATTCTCCTTACCCTCGCCAATCCGAAACACGGCAGCAACTTTTCGGATTAGATATGAGCCACTGGATTCAGGTCAAGCAAAGCCGTGGAATTTTCGTGAGCGCCACAGAACTGTGAAAAATCCTTCACACATCGACAGCGCATTTCTCCGCGAACTCTGCGTTGAAAAAACAATCCCACAGATGGCAGGAGACTTTGAGGAAAGCAACTCAGCTCCCATTACCGCCGTACCCATACGGGAAAGTAAATAGCAGCGAAGTACCCCGGCATTTCATCTAAGATAAATGGCAGGTTAAAAAAATCGCGGCATCGCCCTTGTTACTTCGTGGCGGGTTGCGATTGGACTAGCATAAGGGGACAATCAGCTGCGGTTTCGACCCCCAGGCACTGTAGCGGGATGATCAAGCAAACACTAGGAAATCGGGCCCTCCGCAAGCGCGCCACCCAATTTGGACGCCTGGTGCGCCACTCGGCTGTCACACCGCGCAGCGGCGAGACTCACAAACCACGGCTTGCCACCAACGGAGAACTCGGCGTCACCTTCATCGGACACGCCAGCTTTTTCGTGCAGATCGGCGGCAAGAGCGTAGTCATCGATCCTAATTTCGCGCGCTGGCTGTTCGTGCTGAAGCGCCTGCGCCGCCCGGGACTGCGCATTGCCGATCTTCCCGCCATCGACCTGGTGCTGGTCTCGCACGCCCATTTCGATCACCTGCATCGCCCGTCGCTGCGGGCCATTGTGCAGCATAATCTGCGCACCCGGGGAAAAGCTCCCGCCATCATCGTTCCCACGCACGTCTCGGACCTGGTTTCCGATCTCGGATTTTCCGAGATCATCGAACTCCATTGGTGGAACTCATCGCGCCACAACAATCTCTCGGTCACGCTCGTGCCCTCGCGGCACTGGGGCGCGCGTATCTTGAAAGATTCGCACCGCGGCTACGGAGGCTTCGTGCTGAAGGCGGGCAGGCATTCCGTGTATCACGCGGGCGACACCGCGTATTTTTCCGGCTTCGGAGAGATCGGGCGCCGGCTGGCTCCCGAGCTCGCCCTGCTTCCCATCGGCGCCTACAATCCCCCGCAGTTCCGCAATGTGCACACCAATCCCGCCGATGCAACCAGGGCGTTCCTCGACCTGAAGGCGCGCTGGATGGTTCCCATGCACTACGGCACCTTCCGCCTTTCGCATGAGCCGGTGGACGAGCCGCTGCAATTGCTGGATCTGGAAGCCCGCGCCGCCGGAATCAAAGACAAGGTAGTAGTCCTCGAAGAAGGCGTCACCAGATTCTTCTAACTTCGAATCAAAGTAGCGCCGGCATCTCGCCGGCTGTCGCAAGGGCCTTCTTGCCCGCGCAGCAGACACTAACATCGCCTGCAAGTTTCAGTTAGGTCTTACACCTGCTGAAAAGTTTTTTATCCCGCATTAACCATCCCACATTCCATCTTGGTGTAAACTGCCGGAAATTTCCTTTCCAGGAGGACTCCATGCCCGTAAAACCAATTCCCGAGGGCTATCACACGCTCACTCCCTTTCTCACTGTTCGCGGCGCCGAGCGCGCGATTGAGTTCTACAAGCAGGCGTTCGGCGCCGAGTTGCGCGGCGGCGGCGTCGCCAAAGGCCCGGACGGCAAAGTCATCCACGCCGAACTGAAGATCGGCGACTCCGTCCTGATGTTGGCCGACGAGTACCCTGAATACGGCTCGAAGTCGCCGCAGTCGATCGGCGACTCCGGCATGGGACTTCACATTTATGTCGAGAACGTGGATCAGGCCTTCGAGCGCGCGGTCAAAGCCGGAGCCGCTGTAGAAATGCCGCTCATGGACCAGTTCTGGGGCGACCGCTACGGCAAGCTGCGCGATCCCTTCGGCCACAAGTGGTCTCTGGCGACGCACGTGAAGGACATGTCCGAAGACGAAATGAAAAAGGGCATGGACGAAGCCTTCGCCAAAGCCGAGCAGAAAATGAAGAAGACCGCGTAACTGAGCGGGGAGGCTCGCTCCGCTCAGCATGACAGTGTAGTTAAAACGCCAGCAGGATTCTCAAATCGCGCAGATTATTTCCCGTGGGCCCAATCTCAATCGCATCCCCCAGCGCGCGGAAGAGCGGATAAGCATCGAACTTCGCCAGCGCCGCGCGCACATCCAGGCCTCGCTCGCGCGCCCGTTGCATCGTGCTGCCATCGGCCACTGCGCCCGCTGCAGGACTGTTCCCATCCACGCCGTCAGTTCCCACGCTCAGCACGGTGATGCTCTCTCCGGCAATCTTCTCCGCGCAGGCCAGCACAAACTGCTGGTTGCGTCCTCCCGTTCCGCCGTTGGCGACCTTCACGGTCACTTCTCCGCCCGAAATCAGGCATACGGGCGAGCACTGCCGGCGCCAGTCGCGCACTTTCGCCAGCAGATAATCCGCCGCTTTCTCGTACTCCCAATCGTCGCAGGAATTGTCCACGCGCACCAGGAAGCCTGAGCGCTCGGCGGCCTGGCTCGCTTCCTCGATGGCCGTCTGATTGGAGAGAATCGTCCACCAGCGCGCCTTGTGGAATGCGGGATCGCCCGATTTCGGCGTTTCTTCCAGGGCATGCCGCTCGAACAGATCCCGGACGGTCGCCGGAAACTGCTTCACCAGTTCGTATTTTTCTGCGATGCGGTAACAATCTTCCACGCTGGTCGAATCGGGCATGGTCGGCCCCGAGGCCAGCGCGTCGGGCGCGTCGTCGGGAACATCGGACACCAGCAGCGAAACCTGCTGCGCTCCAGACGCCGCCTGCGCCAGCCGCCCGCCCTTCACCGCCGAGAGATGTTTGCGCACCGCATTGATTTCCGCAATCGGCGCGCCCGAGTGCACCAACGCGCGATAGCTAGCCACCAGATCGTCGAGCGAGATCTCTTCATCGATCGGCTTCTCCACGATCGACGATCCCCCTCCGCTCAGCAGAAAGATCACCAGCGCAGAAGACGGAAGCGCTTCCAACATGCGCAGCATCGCGCTCGCCGCCTGGATCGATTCTGCGTTGGGCGTGGGATGTCCGCCGTGAAAGTATCGGAAGCCGCGCACCTGTGACGCAGGCTGCACAGAACTCGCCACCATGCCTTCGAGCGAAGATCCGAACTGCCCGCTGAGTGCCTCGACCATGGTATGCCCGGCCTTGCCGATCGAGATGACGCGCGTCTCAGAGTAAGCTTGCAGGTCATAAAGATCTTCGCGCACGCGCAACACCCCGCGCTCGCAGTGCATATGCCGCGCGAAAGCTTTTTCGATGGAAGCCTGATCCAGTGCACGCTGGAAGATGGAGAGCGCCGCATCGCGCATATGACGGAACGGCGATTCAGCGGCGGCATCGGGCATGCGTGAAGATTATAAAGAAGAGCTATGAGCCATGAGCAATGAGCGCAATGAGCGTTGAGCTAAAGGTTCAAACCTCCACTGCTCATAGCTCACCGCTCATGGCTCACAGCTTCCCTCACCCAGGCCTCAATCGCCTCCCGCAACTCGCGCAGCCGTCCTTCGAAAAAGTGATCGCCACCCTCGATAATGACCAGCTTCTTCGGTTCCGGCACCGACGCCACCAAGGCCTCCAGCCGGGCGCGCGGGCCGAACTGGTCGCGCGCTCCGCTGACGAACAACTTGGGACGGGCGCAATCCCGCAGGAAGTCGAGCGTATACACGCGCGGCTCTTCCGTATCGGCAGCCACCGGCGCAACCGGAACACCCAGCCCGATCAGTGCCTGCACCCGCGGGTCGGCACAAGCTGCGCGCAACCCAATCGCCGCGCCGAACGAGAATCCGGCAAAAATCAGCGGCAGATGAAACTCGGCGTCGAGCCAGTCGAGCGCGGCGCGAACATCCTCCACCTCGCCTTTGCCCTCATCGTGCTCACCCTGGCTCAATCCCGTGCCGCGAAAGTTGAAACGCAACACGGGAAAGCCAAAACTGTTCAGCGCCTTCATGGTGTGGAAGACGACTTTGTTGTGCAGCGTCCCGCCAAACAACGGATGCGGATGGCAGACCACCGCCGCGTGCGTGGCATTCTCCGCGCCGCCATTGAGAAGCGCTTCCAGCCGCCCGGCAGGACCGTCAAGAAAGAAAGAGCGAATCGGGGAACCAGAGTGCACGCTGTAGATTATCGCAGGGAAGATTAACGAGCGCTGAGTACTCAGCCGTCACTTATCCGTACCGCGATCTGAAGCCTGAGGTCTGAAGTCCGAGGTCTGAGGTCCGGGTTTTGCTATTCTCTTCCTGCATGGACCCCGTCACGTTCACGCGCCAACTGGTCGACATCGAATCCATGACCGGCCATGAGTCTGCCGTGGGGAATTATCTCTACGGAGAACTGTGCCGCCTCGGCTATCAGACTCTGAAAATGCCCGTCGAGGGCGATCGCTTCAATGCTTATGCCACCTCACCGGAGAATCCGCACCCTGCCATCGTCTTCTCTACCCACATGGACACGGTCCCGCCGTTCATCCCCTCGTCCGAGGACGAGGGACGCATTTACGGCCGGGGCTCGTGCGATGCCAAGGGAATCATCGCGGCGCAGGTGGCGGCGGCGGAGCGCCTGAAGCGGGACGGCATATATGTTGGCTTGCTGTTCGTGGTCGGTGAAGAGCGCGACAGCCTGGGCGCCCAGGTGGCCAATCAATATGCCGCGAGCATGCAAGCTCCGCGCAGCAAGTTCCTGGTCAACGGCGAGCCCACCGAGAATCGCATCGCGTTAGCTTCGAAAGGCACGCTTCGCGTCGAGGTGGCTGCCAAAGGACGCATGGCGCACTCGGCGTATCCGGAACTGGGCGAATCGGCCGTCGACAAGCTGATTCCGGCGCTGGTCCGGCTGCGCGCCATGGAACTGCCCACCGATCCCCAGGTCGGACCCTGCACGCTGAACATCGGTCTGATCGAAGGCGGGCGCGCACCCAATGTCATTCCCGATTATGCGCATGCCGACCTGCTTTACCGGCTCGTCGGTCCCTCGAACAATTTGCGCCGGCAGATTCTTGCCGCCGCCGGCGATCAGGTCGAAGTAACCTTCCCGCTGGAGATTCCCTTTCTCCGCCTGCGCACCGTCAACGGATTGCCCACCATGATTGCGGCCTTCACCACCGACATTCCCACGCTGACGAATTGGGGAGAGCCGCTGCTGGTCGGTCCGGGATCGATTCACGTCGCCCACACCGAAGCCGAGTACATCGAGAAGCGGCAATTGCACGACGCCATCGACCTGTACTGCAAGATCGCACAGCAACTCTCAATCCGCTGAGATAATCGCCAACTTTGCTCACGCGCGCTCGACCTGCGGTGTTGGGCCTTGACATCGTATCAGCCCTTTTTGAGTCCCGTTACATTCTCCGAACAAACACCGCCTGCCCGTCCTCACTCTAGAAACCTGGCTTATACTGGCGCGCGCTTTCCGCCAAGCCGGAAAGCGCAACCCGTGGAGGCAGGTATGCCACTCGAAAACAAAATTGCAGCAGCCCTGGAACAGGGCCGCAGAAAAGCGAACGACATTCTGGAACAACGCAAGCTGGCGCTGGCGCGGCGGACCGCGGCACTCCAGAAAAATCCGAAGAAACTGGCGCTAAAAATTCAGGCTGCCGCGCCCGGCGCTCCGGAAGCGGCGCTCACGGAATTTCAGACGGCTGGATTTCTTGCCGCCGCCGGCGATTCCTGGTTCGACTACCCGCTGCATGACGTCATCAAGCTGCTGGAAGACGCTCACGGTTACAACATCGAATCCACCGCGCACAAGGGCGATGCCATCGAAAAGATGGCGTACACCGGCGGCCAGCTCGAAGATTTCGCCCGCAAGCTGGAGAAGATCAAGGCCCGCGGAGCCGTGCCCAAAGCGGTGCTGCTCTCCGGCGGCGGCGACGACGTGGCCGGCAACGAGGTTGGCATGCTGCTCAACAACGCTTTTTCGCCCATCGCGGGATGGGACAACGACGTGGTCAACGGAGTCTTGCAGGAGCGAATCTTCACGGCTTACACCGAGATGCTCATGGCCATCACCGGTCTTTGCCAAGGCACGTTCGGCAAAACCGTGCCTATCCTGGTGCATGGATACGATTACCCGGTGCCCGACGGCCGCGGGTTTCTGGGTGGCTGGCCGTTTCCCGGACCGTGGCTCGATCCCGGCTTTCGCGAAAAAAATTTTGCCGACCTGCCTACCCGGATCGCCATGATGCAGGACATGATGGACCGCTTCAATGTCATGGTGCAGTCGCTGCCGTCCCAACCCGCCCTGGCTCACGTCCACTACATCAACTTACGCGGAACGCTTTCTAATCGGCTCGCCGACTACAAGGACTGGTGGGCGAATGAACTGCATCCCACAGAAAAAGGATTCGAGGCGGTGACCGACCGCTTCGCGGCGGTGCTGGCAACGTTACCGTAATAGCGCCGGGCTAGGGCCAGGCTTGAAGGCACTGAACTATTGGGTGTTCCACGTCAGATCGATCTTGATGGGAATGTCATTCTTCACCGGCATGGTGAGCAGCGACGGAGGCTCGATTTTAAAATCCGACAGCGTCGCAGGAATCGTGCCCGTGATGTGCTTCTCGTTCCCTTCCGTCTTCACTTCAAACGGCACCTGCTGGTAGTGCACCGTCTGTCCGGCAAACTGGATTTCCAGATCGGCTCTGATCGTGATGGAGTTTTCGGCCGATTCCGGCAGCCGGGTGCGAACCTGCACGATGGGATACTCCGCCCCGCGCGTCACCTGCAGCATGTGCAGGTCGCGGTTGCTATCGCCGGAATCGAAGCTTTTCACCGGCACGGCAATGAGGAAATCGCACTGCCCTTCGTGGCAGACTCCCTTGCCGCGCGCCGCGTGGCTCACCCCGTCAATCTGATGCAGCGGGTGCGACACGTGATAAGTAAGCGTGCTCTGCTTCAAAACCCAGGTCTGGTCGGCGGCGTAAAGATTGGAGAAAGCAAACAGAACGAATAAAGGAAGAAGTATTTTCTTCATAAGTATTTCGGTGAGAAAGATTCACAGACGCTAAAATTTCAGCGACACCGACAGCAGCGCCGCCCCGAATGCTCCCGCGGTGACGATCGCGACCGGCCCGTGCGCCGCGGCGGCCCCATGCACTCTCTGCCCGTTATTCTTTTGCGAGAAAGCCATGGCCCCCAGAATCGGCGTAGCGATCATCCCCGGCCCGTGAATCCATGCCATGATCTTGTGAAACTTGATCGGGCCGCGCGTCGGTGTGCCCTCGATCTTGGGCGCCCGGATGGCGTAATAGGCGGTGATCCCGTACAAATCTCCGGTCAGCGCGCCCAGCGCTACGTGCAAATCGCGCGACGCCGTGCCCTCGCTTCTGCCTCCGGCGTTCAGCGAAGTAATCACCGATGCCACCATCGGTATGGTGGTGATCAATCCCATGCGCTGGTGAATCTTCAGCATGTGCGTGCGCTTGTCGAGCAACGCCTGCTGCCGCGCGTTAGCCTCCGTTTCCGATTTCGAGAACCCCAGGTCGCCGAGCGAGGGAGCGTTCTCATTCTGCGGATTCTGCTTTTGCGTCTGATTCTGATTTTGACCCTGCGATTGAGTCTGGCCCTGGCTCTGGGCGCTCGCAGCATCCGGCAGATCTTCGGAAGACGCGGCGGAAGCGATCGCTGCATCCTGAGCCAGCG
>DASYYT010000146.1:0-3005 GCA_035949755.1 Candidatus Sulfotelmatobacter sp. | reverse complement strand
CCGCCGAGTTCGAGCGTCACGCGCTTCACGGTGTCGGCGGCCTGCTTGACGATGATCTTCCCCACGGCGGCGCTGCCGGTGAAGGCGATCTTGTTCACATCGGGGTGCTGCACGATGGGAGCACCGCAGGTTTCTCCAAAGCCGGTGACGATGTTGACCACGCCTGCGGGCAGGCCACAGTCGGCGAAGTGATTGGCGAATTCGAGTGCGGTCAGCGGCGTCTGCTCGGCGGGCTTGAGAACGCAGGTGCATCCGGCGGCGATGGCAGGCGCGAGTTTCCAGGCGGCCATCAGCATCGGATAATTCCATGGAATAATCTGACCCGCGACGCCGACAGGCTCTTTCAGCGAGAGCGACATGGCGTTGTCGGGAACGGGGTTGACGGAGCCGGTAATTTTTGTGGCGAGGCCGCCATAGTATTCGAAGCAGGTGGCGACGTCGGTCAGATCGTATTCGGCTTCGACGATGGGCTTGCCCGTGTTTCGGCATTCGAGTTCGGCGAGTACGGGAAGATTCTGGCGAACTTTATCGGCGAGGCGGAACAGAACGCGGCCCCGTTCCTGCGCGGTCGTCGTCGACCACGGTCCGTCTTCAAACGCGGCTTTGGCGGCGGCGACGGCGCGGTTCACATCGTCGGCATTAGCGTCTGGAACCTGGGCGATGACTTCTTCGGTGGAGGGATCGTAGACGGGGAAAGTTTTCGCGGACTTGCTGGCGACCCATTCACCGTTGATGAACATCTGGTAAGTCTTGACTTCGGTTTGAACTCCGCTGGGCATCGTGGCCTCCTGCTTTGACCTCAGGGCCTGAAGGCCGAGGTCCTGCAAATCTCATCGAGCACTCAATTTGTGCCCTTGCCTCATCAGGCGAGCTGCGCTCGCCGGACAGCCGAGGGCGGCTGTCCCTACATTAACCTTTGCTGTCCCTACATAAAACCTTAGTGGCGAGCTTCGCTCGCCGGACAGGCGAGGGCGGCTGTCCCCACATGGTCCTTGCCAATTGTCTTCTGTAGGGCTTGCTTCCTGCGGCCGTAGACGAAAAAGAAGAATGCGGCCAAGCCGATGAAAAACAGGGTGCCGCCCACCATCCAGAGTTCGTATTGCCACAGCGAGGTAATCTGCTGGGCGGGGAAAAATACCAGCGTGATGCCGAGAATCGTGGTCAGCAATCCGCTCAGACCGGCGAGAAACATTGTGGCCCGGCCATACTGGCCTTTCGGAGTCGTTTCGGTGACCGCGAATTTGACCAGCGCTCCGAAGGCATAAACAAATGGAACCAACTGCAGGACCACGGCCAGCGATAGCAGTTTCTGAAATGTTTCCTGCACTCCTGCGCCGGCGAAGTTCAGGATGACCAGAACTGCAGAAACGATTCCCTGCACAATGAGCGCTGCGTAAGGCGTCGCGTAGCGCGGATGAATGTTGCCGAGCCATGATGGCATGTAGGAATCGAGTCCAGCGACGAAGGGGATGCGGGAGCAACCACCGATCCAGGCCGAGCCGATGCCCGCGATCGAAAGACTGAGCATGATGGCGAAGGGCACGGTGATCCAGCCTGCGGTAACGCGGCCGGCCATGTGGCTGACGGCCTGCACGATTCCCTGAAGGACGTTCACGTTCTTGCCGACAGCGATGAGCAGCGTAAGGGTCGCACCAAGGTAGAGAGCGCCCGACAGAATTCCACCCCAAGCTACGGCTCCGGGCAGGGTGCGGCGGGGATCACGAATCTCGTCTCCCATGACTGAGGCGAGTTCGAGGCCGACGAGGCCGAAGCAGATCACTCCGAATGAATTCAGAACAAATTTTGGATTGGCGGGGACACGGAAATCGGCTGCGGTCAAAGTGGTCCCGTAATGCGCCCAGATGATTACGCCGAGCCCGATGAGCACGGCCGCGGCGATGAAGGTCCCAATCGCGCCGAGGTTATTAATCCACTTGCCTACGCCGAGACCGAGGATGTTAAAGAACGTAAGCAGGGCCAGCAGCACCAACGAGGTGACTGCGGCGAACAGCTTGTTATCCGCGAGGCCGTAGTGGGCAGAGCCGAGCACGTAGACCGAGACGCCGACGAAGTAAAGCATCACCGTCGGCACATAGAGCATGTTGTTGGTCCAGTAGCACCAGCCGGAAAGGAATCCGTGAAAGTCGCCGAAGACCTCTTTGGCCCAGAGGTAGACGCCGCCTTCGCCCGGATAACGATGGGCGAGTTCGATGACGGCGATGCCTTGCGGCCAGAAAAAGAGAAGAAGAGAGATGATCCAGAGCCAGACGGTGACGCCACCGTTGGCCGCGATCGAGGGGACAACATTGAGATTGAAAACCGCGACCACAAAAAGCAGGACGAGATCGCGACGCCCAAGAGCGCGGATGAGATGGGGCTGAGCGGGTTGAGTTATTTCGGACAACGTTCCTCGATGTCGCCTCGCTTCGCGTCGGTGGACAGCCGAGGCGGCTGTCCCCGCATGATGATTCGTAATTCAGGCAGAGCGGGCGGGGGCGCCCGCTCCACATAAATTAAGTTCCTAATGAGCGACTTCGGCCGGGACGCGCTCGCTGCGCTCCTGCTGCGCTTTGGCGAGCGAGGCGGCGATGTCGTTAAACGCGGCCAGGTGCTTGTCAATGTCAGCCTCGGTGTGTTGAACGGAGATGGTCCACTGCTCGTCCCACCAGTAGGGCTGCGCCATCACGCCGCGGTTGACCATGCCGAACCAGTAGTGGCGCCAGAGGTCGACGTCGATCACAGTCCAGTCGCGGTAGTTGCGAATTTCCTTGGGATAGAACATCAGGGCGCCGTTGGCCCCGGCTTGTGCGATATAGGCCTGGAGGCCTACTTTCGCAATCGTCTTGCGATAACCATCGGTGAGTTTCTTGCTGAGTTTGTCGACATGCGCGTAGTTCTCGCGGGTGAGGACTTCACGGAACGTCGCCAGGCCGGCAGCCATCGAAACCGGATTGGTATTGTAGGTGCCGCCGTGGAAGACTTTGTGCTGCGAGATCAGGTCCATC
>DASYYT010000145.1:0-22270 GCA_035949755.1 Candidatus Sulfotelmatobacter sp. | reverse complement strand
GGTTCAGAGAAGTGTTCTTGAACGAAACGGGAAATTGAATGAGCAGCGCGCCGAGACGGCCTTCACTGGCCAGCGCGTCCAGGCCTTCGCGAGTCTTGATTTCGTCTTCGTCGGTGGGACGAATGCTGGCCGCCGAAGTGGGCTCCATGACGGCGTGGGGCGAGTGCGTGAAGGCGCGATACAGTTTCGTCGTAAACAGGAAGTCGGGATTCACTTCGGCGACCTTGCGGCACCACAATTTCGCCAGCTCAGGCTTGAGTGGACCATAGAACGAGGTATTGATTTCCGCCGTGTCGAAGAAGCGAGCCAGGTATTCGAGAGGATGAATTCTGCTGCGTTGCATTCCTGGCGGATAAAAAATTCCTTCCCAATCTTTATAAGACCAGCCGGCGGTGCCGATGCGGATGCGGTTCGGCTGGGCGTCAGGCAGGCGAACTTGGGCTGTCGATCCCATGAGAGAAATCGCAGACGGAGGGCACGGGCAAGATTAGCACAGGCGACGGCTATTCCAGCGCGAGCACTACCCAGTACACGCCGGTGGGATAAGTCGCGGTGCGGCTGAAGCAGCTTCCCACCGAGAAGCTGTGCAGGTTGCGGCTGCCGATTGCGCGCAGGGTCTGAGAAGGCAGCATCTCGGGATGCAGAGTGGTGTAGGTGAGGACCGTGGAACGTTCGGCAAGCTGGAGAACCGGAGTGGTTCCCAGTCTGTCGGCCTGCGCCATGGAGCAGGCGGCGCCATCGGCTTCTGCCAGGTCTCGGCGGGGAAGCTGGGAACGGCGCGCTTGATGCCGCTTCTGAATCAACGCCGCAGTAACGCGGTCTTTCACTTCCGTGGCAGTGTAGGAGGGAAGGGCATGGCCGAAGTCCTGCACGATGTATAAACGGTCTCCGCCACGAACCACGCCCAGCCCGACCACGTTATAGGCCGGGTTGAGCAGGTTCGCGCGATGCGGGGGTGAAAGCATGAGATGTTCGTGTCCGTGCTGGGCGTCGTAATCGAGGGCGACGTTTTCTCCGGCATGGTCCAGGATGAGCGGACTGGTGGCGGCCAAACGTTGTGGCAGAGCGGGCTCGCCGCGAAATTGATGCGAGAGCTGGCGCGCTTCGAGCATGCTCATGGCGTGCATGCGGGCGGCATTGGAGAGTCCGGCATCGACTTTCAGTGCGGGCACCCCGGCTTGGCGGCGCGCTTGATTGGCGAGCGTGAGAAGCTGCTGCTCCGTCTGATACTCGTCAGCGTGGAAGGGAATATCGGCCGAAATCGCCGCTACCGGCTGCAAAGAGGCCTGTTGCGATTGGCCGGGCGCGGGAGCAGCCACTAAATGAAGAGCGGGCTGCGCCGCTACCAGGCCAAACCCAAGCACAAACGCGAACAGCATTCGGGGGGACCTAGGCATGGTTTGCGCCTACCGAGAGAACCCTTGGGAGGGTTCGAATTTGACTCAAGCACCGCGAAAGTTAACCGCCAAGCGGCTCCGAGTTTGTTGCTGGTGGTAGGCTAGGGGTTGGGGATCGGCGAAAGAAGTTACCTGCGTCTATGGAACTAGGGATCAGTGGGGCCATTGGCCTGTTGTTTGGCAGTGTTATTGCCTGGTTGGCGCTGCGTGCGCGGTCGGCTGCCTTGCAAGCCCGTTTGTCCTTGACAGAAAAGGAATTAGCGTCCGGAAAGGCCGACCTGGCGCGGCTTTTGGAGGAGCGGCAGCAGCTGGCGGCGAGCCGCGCGCGGCTGGAATCGGCGCTGGAATTGGAACGGAAGACCAGCGACGAAAAGCTGGAATTATTGACCAAAGCCGGGGAGCGCGCGGGCGAAGATCTGCAAAATGCGTTCAAGGCGCTGGCCGCGGATGCGCTCAAGAACAACAATTCTTCCTTCCTGCAGATCGCGCAGGAGACGCTGAAGCGCTTCCAGAGCGAAGCGCGCGGCGATCTCGATGCGCGGCAAAAGGCAGTCGCGGATCTGGTGGCTCCGGTGCGCGAATCGCTGAGCAAGGTAGACGAGAAGATTCAGCAACTGGAAGTCGCGCGCGGCGAAGCCTATGGCGACCTGAAAGCGCAGGTCCAGTCGCTCATTACCACCCAAAAAGAGTTGCAATCGGAGACGGGGAATCTGGTGCGGGCCCTGCGCACTCCGAATGTGCGCGGGCGCTGGGGAGAGATTCAGTTGCGGCGCGTGGTCGAGATTGCCGGCATGCTGTCGTATTGCGATTTCGCGGAGCAGGAAACGGTGACCACGGACTCGGGAAGAATTCGGCCGGATCTCGTCGTGAAGTTGCCGGGCGGCAAGCACGTGGTGGTTGATGCCAAGACCCCGCTGCAGGCATTCCTGGATGCGTTTGAGACTACGGACGAGGAAGCGCGGCGCACTTGCCTGGCCAATCATGCGCGGCAGGTGCGGGATCACATCAACACGCTGAGCGGAAAAAAGTATTGGGAACAGTTCGAAACCACTCCGGAGTTCGTGGTGATGTTCCTGCCGGGCGAGACTTTCTTCAGCGCGGCGCTGGAGCAGGATACGGGCCTGATCGAGCATGGCGTGTTGAACCGCGTGATTCCGGCATCGCCGACGACGTTGATTGCGTTGTTAAAAGCGATCAACTACGGCTGGAACCAGGAGAAGCTGGCGCGCAATGCACAGGAGATCAGCGGGTTGGGCAAGGAACTGCACGAGCGCCTGCGCAAACTGGCCGGGCACATTACCGGGGTGGGGGCCAATCTGGATCGCGCGGTCGAAGCCTATAACCAGGCGGTAGGCTCGCTGGAAACTCGCGTGCTCGTTTCGGCGCGCAAGTTTGCCGAATTAGGTGCGTCGGTGGCCGAGGACATTCCCGAACTCGAACCCATCGAGACCACATCGCGCGCGCTATCTTTTGAGTGGGAAGAGGAGCCTACGGAGATCTCCAGCAGCGAACGCAAAGCTGGATGACAGGTTTCCTTCTAGTATTCGCCTGAGAATTCACATCCAAGTAACGGTAGACGTTTCCAGTCTCACCCCTCGTAAGCAGAGCAAGATTCCATCCAGCGGACTTCAAGTTTGTAGCCCAAGTGGGTCAAGGGAAAGCAGATACAGAATCCCACAGAAACCTCCAAAAAGGCATAGCTCGTGTTCTAAAACGCATCTATAATTTTGGAAGTCAGTGTCGTCTAAGGTACTTAGCAGACTCAGATTAAGGACAGGCCGTGGCAGCGAAGTTGCTCATTACCGACCAGCGGGAGTTCTCATCCTCGCCACCACACCCCTCCAGGGGGCCAGTGTCGAAGTCCATGAATCGAGAAAGCCAAGGTCGTTTTGTCGCGATCCTGCTGTTCCTGCTGACCGTGGCTGCCGTGGTGTTCGCTGGGCTTAATTTCCAGACCGAAAGCAAAGCCACTTCACCGGACGATCAGGTGACGTGGGTGGAGCGCGATGGCGGCTTGGTCGCGGATCAGGTTGAGCCGGATGGTCCGGGAGCGAAGGGCGGAATCAAGGCCGGCGATAAGGTGGTGGCGGTCAATGGCCAAGAGGTAAAAAACACCTCTGACCTGGAACGCCAGCTTTATCGGACGGGCGTTTGGTCGACCGCGACCTATTCCCTGGTGCGCAAGGGCGTCTCGCTGGATTCGCATGTAATTCTGGCGCCAGCCAACCGGTCTTTGAATAACTGGCTGCGGCTGATCGCGCTGATCTATTTAGGGATCGGCATCTACGTGCTTTTGCGCCGGTGGACGGCGGTTGGTTCGACCCATTTCTATGTTTTCTGCCTAGTTTCTTTCATCGCTTATTCCTTCAAGTACACCGGAAAGCTGGATCCGTTCGACTGGGAGATTTATTGGGGCAACGTGGTGGCATGGGTGCTGCAACCGGCGCTGTTCCTGCATTTCGTTCTGACCTTCCCTGAGAAGCGGAACTTCATACGCAAGCATCCGTGGATTCTGGCCGCGATCTATCTGCCGGGAATGCTTTTGCTGGGCACCCGCCTGGCCGCAATGCGGCTGCTGGAGGCCACGGGGCGGCTGAGCCGGGACATGGATCGCTTCGATATTTCCTACGGCGCAGTGGCCTTTGTGATCGCGGCGACGATTTTGTGGTTCAGCTACCGGCAAGCCCGCACCACTATCCTGCGGCAGCAGCTGAAGTGGGTGACACGAGGCACGATCCTGGCGGTCGCGCCGTACACGCTGATCTATGTTTCCGCGTTCGTATTCCCGCATGGGATGAGCTGGCTGCCGCCGGCAGCGATTAATCTGTCGGTGCTTTCGCTGGGCCTGCTGCCGCTGACTTTCGGTTACGCGATCTTCCGCTACCGGCTGATGGATGTGGACCTGATCTTTAAGCGCGGCGTGGTGTACACGCTGGCGGCGGCGACGGTGGTGGGTTTGTATTTCGCGTTGGTGGCGGGCGTGGCGACGCTGGTGCACAGCCGGCAGCCGAGCTCCGGGCCGATCGGGCTGATTCTGGCGGTGGTGGTCACGGCGCTGCTGTTCGATCCGGTGCGCAAGTGGATTCAGGATCGAGTGGATCATCTCTTCTATCGCACCGTTTATGACTACCGGCGGACGCTCATTGAATTCGGGCGGGAATTGAGTTCGGAGACGGACTTAAATGCGCTGCTGGCGTCGGTAGTGGACCGGCTCTCGCGCACGCTGGCGGTCGACCGGATCGCTATCTTCCTGCGGGCCGGAGAAGAGAACGAGGCATTCGTTCTTTCCAAATCGCTGGGCATGAGTCCGGTGGGAAAGCTCGATCTGAGTTTTCTTGCAGCCGCGCGACCCGAGCCCGACGGGCACATGTTCTTCGAGAACACGCACCAGGTGCCGCGAGAAACGCCCGGGTCGCAGGATGCCATCGCCAAACTGGATCTGAACTATTACATCCCGTGCCGGGCGCAGCAGAGGACGGTCGCAGTGCTGGGGTTAGGAAAGACCAACAAGGGCGACTATCTGTCCAGCGAAGATGTGGAGTTGCTGGAAACGCTGGGCGGATATCTGGGTATCGCGATCCAGAATGGGCGGCTGTACGCGTCGTTGCAGCAAAAGATGGCGGAGTACGAACGCCTGAAAGACTTCAACGAGAACATCGTGGAGTCGATCAACGTGGGCGTGATGGCGCTCGATATGGAAGACCGGATCGAGAGCTGGAACGCGCAGATGGAAGTGATGTACGCGCTGCCGCGCTGGCAGGCGCTCACGCAATCGGTGCGGAGCATCTTCCCGGCCGAGTTTGTGGAGGAACTGCACCGGGTCCGGCAGAATGCGGGCATCAATAATTTATATAAGTTCCGGTTGCAGACTCCGGCGGGCGAGATGCGCACGGTGAATGTGGCGATCGCGCCGCTGGTTACGCGGAAGTTTGAAGTGGTGGGTCGGCTGGTGATCATGGACGACATCACCGAACGGGTGGAGCTGGAAAGCCAGCTGTCGCAGGCCGACAAGCTGTCGTCGATTGGATTGCTGGCAGCCGGCGTGGCGCATGAAGTGAATACGCCGCTGGCGGTGATTTCTTCTTACACGCAGATGCTGGCCAAGCAATTGCAGGGCGATCCGCAAAAGTCGGGGCTGCTGGAGAAGATCACGCGGCAGACGTTCCGGGCTTCGGAGATCGTGAACAATCTGCTGAATTTTTCGCGCACCAGCGGCACCGAATTCGGAGATGTGGACATCAACAAGGTCATCACCGACACGCTGGCGCTGCTGGAACATCAGTTCAAAACCGCAAGAATTCAGGTGCATTCGGAGCTGACGCCGAAGATTTCCCCGATCCAGGGAAATCCGGGAAGGCTGCAGCAAGTTTTTCTCAATCTGTTCCTGAATGCCAAAGATGCCATGCCGGGCGGCGGACAACTGAACGTAAGCAGCGGCAATGGCGAGGTGGTGAGCGTGCGAGTTTCCGACACCGGGTCGGGCATTGCGCCGGAACACATTCAACGCATCTACGATCCGTTCTTCACCACCAAGACGGCGCCCGCCGAAGGTCAGAGCCGCGGCACCGGGCTGGGGCTTTCGGTCACTTACGGCATCATTCAGGAACATGCGGGAAAAATTCGCGTGGAGAGTAATCCGGGAATGGGTACGACGTTCGCGCTCGACTTTCCCCTGAGCAGGAAGGCAGTCCATGTCTGAAGCAGCAGTCATCCCGCGCAGTACGGTGAATGGGAGCCCATCACCGGCGGGCTCGGTGCTCATCATTGACGATGAGGCTGAGATTCGTGAATCCCTTCAGACCTTGCTGGAGTTGGAAGGCTTCGATGTAGAAACCGCGGTGAGCGGCGAAGAAGGCCTGGCACAAATGGCCGACCGGCCGTTCGACCTGGTGCTGCTCGATCTGACGTTACCGGGGAAAAACGGGATGGAGATTCTGTCGGACATTCGCGGCCACGACACGCGCCTGCCGGTCATCATGATCACGGCCTACGGCACCGTCGAAAATGCGGTGCGGGCCATGCAGGCAGGGGCAGCGAACTTTGTCCAGAAACCCTGGGACAACGAAAAACTTCTGGCCGACGTGCGGGCGGCGGTGGGGTGGCGCCGGGCGGAGGAAGAAAACGTTCAACTCAAGCGCGCTTTAAAACAGCGCTACAACTTCGAAAGCATCGTGGGCAAGAGCGAGCCCATGCTGAAGATTTTCGATCTGGTGGGGCAGGTGGCGAACAGCCGCTCGACCGTGCTGTTGCAAGGCGAAAGCGGAACCGGCAAGGAAGTGATCGCCAAGTCGATTCACCTGAACTCTCCGCGGCGGGATAAGCCGTTCGTGCCGGTCAATACCGGATCGATGCCGACCGATTTGCTGGAATCCACGCTGTTCGGGCATGTGAAAGGCGCGTTCACCAGCGCGATTGCTTCCAAGAAAGGCCTGTTTGAAGTCGCGGATAAGGGCACACTGTTTCTGGACGAGATCGCCACCATGGGACTGGAGACCCAGGCGAAGATTCTGCGCGTGCTGCAAGACCGGCGCTTCATGCACCTGGGAGGAATTCAGGAAATCCAGGTGGATGTACGGATCATCGCCGCCACCAACATCGATTTGCGGCAGATGGTGCGGGAAGGACGTTTCCGCGAAGACCTGTTCTACCGGCTCAATGTGATCACGGTGGAGTTGCCGCCGCTGCGGCAGCGCAAGGAAGATATTCCCCTGCTGGTGGAGTTTTTCCTTAGAAAATATGCGGAGGAGAACGGGCGTCCGACGCCGCGCGTCACTCCCGAGGCATTGCGCCCGCTGATGGCGTACTCGTGGCCGGGGAACGTGCGTGAACTGGAGAACGTCATCGAGCGCGCGGTGGTGCTCTCATCGGGCCCGGAGATCAGCATGGACCTGCTGCCGGAATCGCTGATGGGGCGCGGTTCTTCGCTCAGCCTGCACGATACGCCTTCCGACGCGTCGCTGTTTGAGATCGTGGAAGACGTGGAACGCCGCGTCATCACCGACATGCTGGAACGCTGCAACTGGAATCAGACCGAAGCTGCCGAGCGCTTCCACGTGCCGCTGTCCACGCTGAATCAGAAAATCCGACGCCTGAGTATTGAGATCAAGAAGAAAGGGCGCGGGTAGAGCGGACTTCGGACTTCAGACCTCGGACCTCGGACTTCGGACCTTCGCCACTGCACACCTCTGAGTTTCCTGCACAGACGAAGACCTGCGGCTTTCCTTACATCTCTGATTTCGAGCGCGAGTTGATTGCTAAGGTCCGACGCCTGAGGGCCGAGGCCTGAGGTCTGAGGTCTGCCGTCCTCTGAGTATCCTGCACAGACGAAGACCTGCGGCTTTCCCTTCATCTCTGATTTCGAGCGCGAGTTGATTGCTAAGGTCCGACGCCTGAGGTCCGAGGTCTGAGGTCCGCCGCCGATCTGTTATATTTCGAGGAAGGTCGGCGTACCCAAAGCTTGACGGCCGGACCGCATCTGCATGGCATTTAACTCTCCCACGGAGTTCGCCAAGGAAAAAGTTCAGGCGGTTCAGGAGTACACCCTCCTGGCCGCGGAATCCGTAGCGAATCTGTTCCGTAAGCCGCTCTACTTCGCGGACATGGTGCAGCAGGCAGATTTGGTGGGGGTGGGTTCGCTGCCGATTGTCGTGTTGACCGGTTTCTTCACCGGCGGCGTGCTGGCGCTGCAGACCGCGAACACTCTCCAACGCTTCGGCTCGATCACCCTGATCGGCCAGTTGGTTTCCACTTCGATGGTGCGCGAACTCGGGCCCGTCCTCACCGGATTGATGGTCGCGGGGCGAAATTCCTCGGGGATGGCGAGCGAACTGGGATCGATGGTGGTGACCGAACAGATCGATGCCATGCGCGCGCTGGGCACCGACCCCATGAAAAAGTTGGTGACCCCGCGCGTGACTGCCACCGTATTCATGCTGTTCTTCCTCAGCATCATCTCGGATCTGGTCGGACTTGCCGGTGGACTTTTTGTGGCGAAGCTGTTTCTGAATCTTGATGCCCGGCAATACTGGAGCAATGCCTGGCAGGTGCTGGTGTTCCAGGACGTTTTCATGGGATTGCTGAAGCCGGTGCTGTTCGGTTTTATCATCGCGACCATTGGCTGCTATTACGGGATGACGGCGCGGGGAGGCACCCAGGGCGTGGGGCGGGCAACCACACAGGCGGTGGTAGCGGCATCCATATTTATTCTTGTGACCGATTTTTTCGTGACCAAGCTGCTGATTTCTCTCTTGTCTTATAGATAGTCATGTCTACGCCCACGCTGCCCGTCGAATGTCCGCCGGAAGCAAGACAGCCAGACTCTGGCTACGCCGTCGTTTTTGAGGATGTGCATCTTGCGTTCGGGGACAATGAAGTTCTGCGTGGGGTGTCGTTTCAATTGCCGTTCGGGGAAACCAAGGCGCTGTTCGGCGTGGCAGGATCGGGCAAGAGCACGATTTTAAAACTAGCGCTCGGCCTGTTCCCGCCGGACGCTGGACGAATCACGGTTCTGGGCAACGAAGTTGCGGCCATGAAGGAGCAAGATCTGTTCCCCATGCGCGCCCACCTTGGTATGGTGTTTCAGGAGAGCGCGCTGTTCGATTCACTGACAGTTCGAGAAAACGTGGCGTACCGCCTGACCGAGGAGAAAGGGATTTACGACGAGGCGATCGATCAACGGGTGCGCGAGTGCCTGCGCTTTGTCGAGTTGGAGCACACGCTCGACCTGTACCCGTCGGAACTATCTGGTGGCATGCGGCGCCGGGTTGCGATTGCGCGCGCCATCATCACGCAGCCGGAGTTGCTGCTTTACGATTCGCCGACCGGGGGACTCGATCCGGTCACATCAAACACGATCATCGAACTGATCATGAAGCAGCGCGACGTGTACCGCACCAGTTCGTTGCTGGTGACGCATCGCCTGCAAGACGCATTCACCCTGGCCACGCACGAATTTGACCCCCGCAAGAACGAGTTGTGCGCCTTGCCGCGGGGCCAGTATTGCGAAATTCCGATGAGCATTCTGATCCTGCGTGACGGGAAGGTCACGTTTGACGGGGATATTCGTCAGTTGGCGCACACCAAGGACGAATATATCCGGGAATATGTTTCGTGATTGAGTAATTGGGGAATTTCGCGCGGTTACAAAATCACGCGATCACCCAATAACTCGATGACAGAATCACTCAGTTTTGTTATTGGGCGGCCCTCAGTCTCTGTATGTCCTCCGCTTTCGAAGGGCAGCGCTACTTGGGGGCGGCAAGGTTCTTTCCGGCCTGGATGAACGAGTCCACGTTGCTCTTGTCGATCAGGTCGGAGCCGGTATCGACGAAGTCCGGGATTGGGGCATAACTATCGGTAGACCAATCCGTGGTCAACGATGAGGGCTTGTGGTGATACAAGACGTCGAGCATCTGCATGCCGACATAGGCCATGGTGTAGGGCTTCTGCCCGATGGTCACGGCGATCATGCCTTTTTGGATCCAATCCAGCGTCTCCGGATCGGTGTCAAAAGCCATGATGGTCTTGCCGGTCACATGGTAACTGTTGAGCACGCTGGCGACCTCTTTGCCCGATAGCGCTTCCAGACAGACGAATGCATCCACCTTGTCGCGTTCTTTGCCGATGATTTGGGTGGTGGTATCGAATGCGATGCGGGGATCGCCCTGGATATCGACCACGCGAGTGATCTTCACCTCGGGCGTGCGGGCCAACCCGGCCTTATAGCCGCCGAGGCGCTCCTGCATGTTGGGCTGGTCGGGGTTGGTGAAGACCACGACGTTGCCCTTGCCTTTGAGTTCCTGGGCCAGTCGTTGTCCCCCTCTCAAGCCGGCCTGATAGTTGTTGGTTCCGATGAAGAACAGCCGTTTGCTGGCCGGCCCGTCGGAGTCGATGGTGATTACGGGAATTCCCGAGGCCACAGCCTTATCAATGCTGTCTTTCAGCAAAGCGGCGTCGGTCACATCCAGCAGGATGCCGGTCGCTTTCTTCTGCACTGCCTGATCCAGAGCATCGCGCTCGGCTTTGGGATCGAAGTTCTGGGGACCAACGAAATCGGAGCGCACTTTCATCTGGGAGGCCGCATTGGCGAATCCCGCTCCCGCCGTTTTCCAGTAAGGAATCTGCAGATTCGCCGAGACGAGCACATAGAACTCGTCGGAATCGTGGGCGCCGCCGCAACTGAGGAGCAATCCGAGCAGCACCAGCAGCGAAGAGAGGTGGAGAAACTTATGCGAGCGAGGCATCGGGACCTCCTTGAGAAATTTCCATGTGGAACTGGAACAGTCCGGCGTGTCGGAAATTTCAGCGACTGGATTGTAAATGAGGGGTCAAGAAGAGGCCAGCACCGCAGCACCTCAGCATTCGGGCAAGAAAACTTCGCGTCCTTTGCGGGAGTTCTCGGGAACTCGAAAGGAAAGAAACATCCGCCTAGGTCGCTGAGCATTCCGAGAGAACGCTGAGAAAATCGAGCGCTTGCACAATCGAGGGATCACACTCCGACCGGGAACGGTTTGGTGTGAGTGGTGGCACGCCGCGAGGCGCGCCCAAAGCGGCCTTGCAGCAGCGACATAAGCCCTGTGCACCAGTATCCCAGCACGAACAGCAGGAGAAAGGGAACGGTGATGTAGTTTTCATTTTCAACCGCGTAATAGACCGTGAGCGCGAAGTAGGATCCGATGAGCAGTTCGACCCAGGGGACCCATCCCAGGCGCTTGCGGTATTTGGTCGCGCCCACTTTGTCCTGCTTAGAAACGACGCTGTACTTGGGAGTACGCGCGAAGGCGGTCTGCCGGCCGATCAGGGCCTCGATCACGGCTTTCGTATTGGTGATGGTGAGCCCGATGCCGAGCGCCATCAGGAACGGCAGGTATAGGAGAGCGCGCGGCCAGCTGCGGGGAAACAGTTCGCGCTGAGAGACCAGATAAAAACTCGAGATGGAAAATGTCGACGCCAGGAACAGCGGCAGGTCGATGTAGATCATCTGAAACCAACCCTGGTAGAAGCGAATGATCATCGCCGGCAACAGCAGCACCGAGAGCATGATCATGAGCGGATAGCTGATGTTGGCGGTGAGGTGATACCAGGCTTCGATCTTGGTATGGAAGGACGCGTCGCTGCTCAGCACGCGGGGGAGAATTTTCTTTCCGGTCTGGATCAGTCCCTTGGCCCAGCGCGCCTGCTGAGTCTTGAAAGCGGTCATCTCGACGGGAAGTTCCGCGGGACACTCGACATCCTGCAGGTAGATGAACTTCCATCCCTTAAGCTGGGCGCGGTAGGACAAGTCCGTATCTTCGGTAAGAGTGTCGTGCTGCCATCCTCCAGCCTCCTCGATGGCTTTACGGCGCCACATCCCGGCCGTGCCGTTGAAGTTGAAAAACAGGCCGGTGCGGGCGCGGCCCGAGTGCTCCAGCACGAAGTGTCCGTCGAGCAGGATGGCCTCGACTTCGGTCAGAAAAGAATAATTGCGATTGAGGTGCGTCCAGCGAGTTTGCACCATGCCGATTCCGGGATCGGTGAAATGGTGTATGGTGCGCCGGAGGAAATCCTCGGGAGGGGTGAAATCCGCGTCAAAGATGGCAATGAACTCGCCAGTGGCGGACTGCATCCCTTCAGCCAGAGCACCGGCCTTGAATCCGTGACGATTGGTGCGGTGGTGATAGGAGATGGGATGGCCGAGGGCCGCGTAGCGCTCGACCAGGCCGCGAGCTACCTCCACGGTTTCGTCGGTGGAATCGTCCAGCACCTGGATGTCGAGCTTCTCGCGAGGATAATTCAGCTTACAGACGGCCTCCAGCAGGCGTTCGACCACATACTGCTCATTGAAGATGGGCAACTGGACAGTGATCCGGGGCAGTTCCTCAAAGTGGGCGGGCGGTTCCGTGGTTCGGTTTTTGCGATGCTTGTAATAGAGGTACACGAGGATGTAGCGGTGGATGCCGTAACCGGCGAGCAAGCTCAGGACAATGAAGTACGGGATGAGCAGCATCAGATCGAAGCCATTGGCGTGATAGACGCCGCGAAAAGTTGTATTAAAAAAATGCTGACGTAGGTAGGGCCCGATGCCTTTTGGGCCGGCGATCAGGGTGAGGCGCGCAGTCACAATGAGGTCAGCAATCAAACGTGCAATCCACTGAGCACTAACATTTTACCGGATTTGGTTTCATAGAGGAGATCTGACCAAGCCGACGCCCGGGGAAACACGCCCGCAGTCAAAAACAAGCAGCCGTTTTCAAGACGCTGTTCACATTCAATGGGAGACTGCGATTTGCTCAGGGCACTCGGCTCAGCTACAAATAGAACCATTCATGGAGCCCGCATCTATCACCACACCGGCGCGCAGCGGCAGTTCCGGCCCGCTCGCCGGTTCATGGGCGCGCATCCGCAGCTCGCTATTCTGGATCGTTGCGATCGCGCTGGCGCTGCGCATTGGCTGGATCGTGATCGGGCACACCTATAAGTTCAAGACGGCCGACGACAATTTCAGCTTTGGGTGGGAGATGGGACGGATCGCCGCCTCGCTGGCGTCCGGGCACGGCTTCAGCAGCCCGTTTGGGCCGCCCACCGGGCCGACGGCGTGGGAGCCTCCGCTCTATCCGTATCTGATCGCCGGAGTCTTCAGCGTTTTTGGAATCTATTCGAAGGCGTCGGCGTTTGTTCTTCTGGCGCTCAACAGCGTTTTTTCAGCGCTGACCTGCATCCCTATTTTTGTGATCGGACGCAGGCTCTTTTCGGAGAAAGTCGCAGTGTGGTCGGCGTGGGCGTGGGCTCTTCTGCCCAATGTGATCTTCTGGTGCACGCGCGCGGTATGGGAGACGAGTTTGTCGGCCTTGCTGCTGGCGGCGATCTTCTGGCTGGCGCTTACGCTGGAGGACCGCGAGGGATGGCTTCCGTGGTTTGAGTTCGGGCTGCTGTGGGGCATCGTGGCCTTGAACAGCACTTCCCTGCTGTCGTTTCTGCCGCCGGCAGGATTGTGGGCATGGTACCGGCGCGCGCAGCGCGGCAAACGATCGCTGGCGGGCGTGGCGCTGGCGTCGGCGGTTTTCTTTGCCTGCATCACTCCGTGGCTGGTACGGAATTATGAGACCTTCGGCAAGTTCATTTTCATTCGCGACAACTTCGGCGCCGAATTGCGCCTGGGAAACGGCCCAGGGGCTGGCGGGACATTGATGCTGTATTTGGATCCTCCGCACGATTCGTATGCCATGCGGCAGTTTCAGGCGATGGGCGAGCTGGCATACATCCACATGCGGAAGCGGCAGGCGCTCGACTACATAAAAGCGGATTATGCGCGGTTTGCGGGGCTGTGCTTCAAACGATTCATCTGTTTCTGGGCGGCGCCACCAAAGGATATTGCACCGGCATGGCTGGGAACCGCGAAAAACTCGCTGTTTCTGGCCTCGTCGGTGCTGATGTTCTGGGGATTGGGGCGCGCGCTGCGACAGCACCGGCCAGGCGCATGGCTGTTTCTGTGGCTCGTATTGCTGTATCCGGCGGTGTATTACGTGGTGTATGCGATTCCACGCTACCGGCATCCGATCGAACCGGAGATGACGGTGTTATGCGTCTTCCTGCTGATTGAAGCCGGGAAAAGCACTGATGCTTCTCGGTCTCCGGATCAATTTTGAGGCCGTTTATCCGGATAATTTTTCCAGTCAACACTTACGAATTGCGGCTGTGTTCGTCTAAACCGGTGAAAGGGAGGAAGCCATGAACCACCGTCAATCCGCCACCTGGTTGGGAGCCACCCTGGGGACGATCTGTGCCGTCGTAGTGCTGGGTTTGGGAGCGCACGCTTCGCAGAGTCAGGGCGCATTCACTGAGGAGTTCCATCAGACTTACGCCATTAGTGCCGATGGGCGCGTGGAACTGGACAACATCAATGGTGCGGCCCACATTTCCGCTTGGGACCGAAACGAAGTGAAAGTCGATGCCGTGAAGTTCGCGGACACAAAAGAGAAGTTGGAGAACATAAAAATCGAAGTCGATTCCGGCAAGGACTCCCTGTCGATCCAGACCAAGTACCCCGAGCATGGGGGCTCGCACAACAATCCCGGTGGCGTGGAGTACACCTTGACGGTGCCGCGCACGGTTCGGCTGGATGAGATCAAGCTGATCAACGGATCACTCGACGTGAGCGGGGTCAGTGGAGAAGTGCGCGCGTCCTGCATCAACGGGCGGCTTGAGGCGCGCGATCTGGCGGGAAGAGCGGCGTTATCGACCGTGAATGGGCGGCTGGTGGCAAACTTTCAACAGCTTGCCGGACACACGGTCGAGCTGAATTCAGTGAATGGGTCCATTGATCTGACCATTCCCTCGGACTCCAATGCGAACGTCGAGGCATCTACGGTGTCGGGCGGAATCCACAACGATTTCGGACTGCGAGTGAGCCATCATTTCGTGGGCCACAACCTGAGCGGTGAACTGGGCACTGGGGGAACCCACATTCACCTGTCCGATGTGAATGGCGGCATTGAAGTCCATCATGCGCAGGACGGGCGCGCGCTGAGCCCGGCACGAGACCGCGGTGGCGACAACAAGGATAAAGATGACGATGACGACAGCGAAATCTAGAAGCGCTTAGTAGATCGTGTAGCCGGGGGCTGGGGTGCGCAAGTCGGGCTTGGAGGCCATCAGCAGCAGCGCTCCTTCGCGCTTGAACGCCCGCAAATCTTCCAGGCTGTTGAACGATTTTGTCTTGTAATCGTCGGGCGTGGGCGTGTCGTCCGGGATGCGGCGCGCTTCCACATTTTCAAACGCATGCTTCTTGAACAGCTCGACGTATTCCGCCGCCGAGCGCACGTGCACGGGAACCTTCAGTTTGTCCACCCATTGCAGCGAATACGGGTTGTCTTTGTAGAGATTGATGAGGATGAACAGCCTTCCCCGGGGCGCCATCACGCGGAATAATTCCATCAACGCGCGATCCTGATCGGGGTAATAGTAGAACGATTCCACGGAGAGAACTTTATCGAAGAAGTTTTCTTCCCAGGGGATCTGTTGTGCGGAGCCCCAGACGTAAAGAATATTTTCGAAATCCCGGGAAGACTCGCGGGCCAGGCGCACCATTTCGTCGGAAACATCGAGGCCCACGACCTGGCCGAATCCTTCGGGACCATCGCCGACGAGCCGCGCCAACAGGCGAGTGGCCCATCCCGACCCACAGCCAAGATCGAGCACGCGCTCGCCCGGGCGAAGGTTCATCAGGCGGATGGTCTTCTCGGTGATGTTGAGATGGTGTTGCTCCATCTTGGGGCCTTCGCCTTCGGAGGCCCAGCGGTTGAATTCGTGTTGCAGCTTCTCGTCGGGAGTATGGGGCTTGTCTGGCATGGCCTCTAAATTGTAGCGCCGGTCGGGGCGGGTCGCGCCAGCCGGAGGGCCTGCCCTGAGCTTGCCGAAGGTGCGTCTGGCCTCGCAGACGACAGCTTCTGCTCTATGCTACAGTTTCATCCTCATGGCGACTCACCCGCAGAACCCAGCGCCTGAGCCCGGCCCCGGGCCGCTTTACTGCCCCAATTGCGCACAGGAAGTGAACGATCCTCTGACCTGCGGAGACTGCTCCGCCGTGATTTGCCGGCGCTGCGGCACGCCGCTGGAATCGCCCGATGAACTCGGAATTGGATAATGGATCCCACCCCCGTCTTGGCCCCTGACCGCGTGTCCTCGCAAAGTTCGCAAGACTCAAAACCAACTCTGGTGCGCGGGCTCGGGCTGCTTGATTCCGTGCTTCTGCTGGTGAGCGGGATCATCGGGTCATCGATTTTTCTCACCGCGAAAGACATAGCCGGTCCGCTGCCGCAGCCGGTTCTGTTTTTACTGGTGTGGGTGCTGGGAGCTCTGATTTCGCTGTGCGCCTGCTTTGCCTTTGCTGAGTTGGGGTCGATGTTTCCCGACTCCGGCGGCCAGTACATCTATTTGCGCGAGGCTTATGGCGACCTGATCGCGTTTCTGTATGGCTGGATGCTGTTCGCGGTGGCAAACGGGGGATCGATCGCCGCGCTGTCGGTGGCGGCAGCGGCTTATGTCGGAAAAGTGGTTCCGTTCGTGTCGGAGGAGCAAGTCGCTTTTTCGATCTTCGGAATCACGGTGACGCACGCTCATTTGTTCGGATTGCTGCTCATCGCGGTGCTCACCTGCGTCAACGTGCTGGGGCTGCGCTGGGGCAAGCTGTTGCAGAACGTTTCGACATGGACGAAGTTCGCGGCGATGGCGGGATTCGTCGTGCTGGGCTTTGCCATCGGAAAGGGTCACTGGTCGAACTTTCAGGCGCACGGAGTTCCGTTGAGCATTGGGCTGGGTCCGGCGCAGTTGATTTCCGCGCTGGGCGTCGGGTTGATTGCCGTGTTCTGGGCCTACGATGGATGGGTTTACATCACGTGGGTGGCGGGCGAGGTGAAAAATCCGCGGCGCAATGTGCCGCTCGCGATGGTTCTGGGCGTGCTGGCGGTGGGAGTGATCTACATCGCCATGAATCTCGCGTACATCTACGCGATGCCGCTGCAGGAGATCGCCACCCACGAAACCATCGTGCATGCGGCGGCGACGGTGTTGTTCTCACCGCAGGCGGCGTTTTGGCTGTCGCTGATGATCGCGGTCTCCTGCTTCAGCGCGGCGGCTACCTGCACGCTCTCGGGAGCGCGAGTGTATATGGCCATGGCGCAGGATGGAGTTTTCTTCAAGCGCATGGCGGTGATCCATCCCAAGTGGCGGACGCCGGCCTTCAGCTTGATCGGCCAGGGCATCTGGGCGGCGGCGCTGACGCTGAGCGGCCGCTACGACCAGCTTTACACGTATGTGATTTATGGCATGGTGCTCTCGTACACGCTGACGGTGATTGGAATGTTCCTGCTGCGCTGGAAGCGGCCCGACATTCCACGGCCGTATCGCTGCACAGGCTATCCCTGGCTGCCGGCAATTTATGTGATCATCGGGGCCGCGTGGACCCTGAACACGATCATCACGCGTCCGACAGAAGCCTTCTGGGGAACGGCGATTGTGCTGGTCGGAGTGCCGGGATATTTATATTGGAAGCGCAGCAACCGCAAGGCTGCCGCTCGGGAGTAAGCGATGTTCGAGCGGTTCACAGAGAAGGCACGGCGAGTCATCTTTTTTGCGCGCTATGAGGCAAGCCACTATGGCTCGCGCGAAATCGATACCGAACATCTGCTGCTTGGCTTGATCCGCGAAGAAAAGTTGGTTTGTTTCCGTTGGCTGCCGAATGCGCGGCCGGACGCGATTCGCGAAAAGATTGACGGCTGGCTGCCAAAGCTGCCATCCATTTCCACGGCAGTCGACCTTCCCCTGAGTAAGACCTGCAAGCATGTTCTGCATCGCGCGAAAGACGAAGCCGATCGCCTTCAAAACAAGTGGATTGGAACCGAACACCTGCTCCTTGGACTGATGGGGGAAGAGTCTCCGGTTTCCAAGCTCCTCTCAGAATTCGGAGCGGACGCCAGCCAATTGCGCACCTTGTTCGAAAGGGAACCACAAACTTCGGAATTCCCTGACAGCAGTGCGTCAGCAGAGCGCTTTGTTGCTCGTGCCACTGGCCCCGTGCGAATTCACGGTCTGTGGCGAAACGCGAGTTCGATACAAGATCGAGTGCAACAATGCAAGCTTTACAACTGGCACTGGCACAAAGCGCCGTGGAAACCACGGGATCTCGTGGTGGAGAAGAGGACCGGTAAGGTTTCATTCGATCTTTCGCTTGCCGACAATGCCGCGGCCAACTTCGAGACCGTTAAAGCTGGCTGGAAACGAGATCAGTGCGCCGTGTGCGGTTGGGAATTATTCGAATCAGAGGGTGACCACGGCAGCGGCTACAGCAATGGCCAGTTCTGGGTTTGCCTGGAGTGCTACGACAAATTCTGGCAGCGTCCTGACTTCATCTCAGGTTCCTACTCGGACCTGACATGACTTTCACTTTCGGCTTGCCGCGTCCTTCCGGGAGTGTTATTCCTTCTTTTCTTGTTCGAAGCAGCCTCACCTTAGCCAGACCGGGACACGGCATTGTCTGAATCCAATCCGACGCGGCCCGCCGACAGCATCGGCTTTCTCTCTCCCGGCCTTTCCATAGCCGAGGCGGAGGATCCCAACCGGCCGCGGCAGGTCATGGGATTCCGGGACCTGGTGCTGTTTTATGTAATCACCGGCATCAGCCTGCGCTGGATCGCAACCGCCGCGGCCGCCGGCCCGAGTTCGATCATCGTGTGGATCGGGGCCTGGTTCTGCTTTTACACGCCGCTGGCGCTCTCGGTGCTGGAGCTTTCGTCGCGCTATCCCAATGAAGGCGGGCTTTATGTGTGGAGCAAGCGCGCGTTCGGCGACTTCTCGGGCTTCATGTCGGCCTGGACGTATTGGACCAGCAACCTGCCCTACTTCCCTGCCGTGCTGTATTTCGCGGCTAGCAATATTCTGTTCATGAGGCAGGCGAATTGGCAGCACCTTTCGGGAAACGCGACCTTCTACATCGTCTTCTCTCTGCTGACGCTGACCGCGGCCACACTGCTCAACATTGTGGGGCTCGATGTGGGCAAGTGGCTGCACAACGTGGGCGCGCTGGCCATGTGGATTCCGGTGGGCATCGTCATTGTGCTGGGATTTGTGGCCTGGCACCGCTACGGTTCGGCCACTTCGTTCACCGTGCATTCGATGACGCCGAGCATGCACCTGAACGACCTCATTTTCTGGTCCGTGCTGACATTCGCGTTCGGGGGCTGCGAGGCGGCGTCGTTTATGGGAGAGGAAATCAAAAACGCGCGGCGAACGATTCCGCTGGCCTTGCTCTCCGCTGGAGTGACGGTGACGATCTGCTACATCCTGGGAACGGTGTGCGTACTGCTGGCGCTGCCCTCGAGCGAGGTCAACAGCTTGCAGGGGCTGGTGCAGGCCGTCTCGAAGACTGCGTCGCGCACCGGCTTCCCGGGAGTGCTGCCGCTGGCCGCATTTCTGATTGCGCTGAGCAACATCGGCGCGGCTGGGGCTTATCTGGCGGCAGTGGCGCGGCTGCCTTTCGTTGCCGGCTTGGATCGCTTCCTGCCCCCGGCCTTTGGTGCGCTGCATCCGCGTTGGAAGACGCCGTGGGTCGCATTGCTCACTCAGTTCGTGCTGGGCGTCGTCTTCATTTTCCTGGGACAGGCCTGGACCAGCGTCAAAGGCGCGTATGACGTGCTGGTCAGCATGGGCGTGATCACTTATTTCATTCCATACCTGTTTCTTTTTGCGGCGATGATCAAGCTGCAGCGCGAGCCGGCCGGGCCGGACGTGATTCGGGTGCCGGGAGGCAGCCCGATGGCGAAGATGGTAGCAACCGTGGGATTCGTCACGACGGCGCTGACGATTGCGCTGTCGCTGGTTCCGCAGCCGGACGAGCCGAACAAGCCGCTGGCGGTGTTCAAAATCGTCGGCGGATGCGGGGCCCTGCTGTTGCTTGGAGTTTGGATTTACCTTGCAGGCAGACGCCGGGCAGCGGGAATCGCGGCATGAGCAAGAAATTTGTGGGGACAGCCGCCCTCGGCTGTCCGCCGCGCTTCAGCGCGGCTGGTCTTGGGAGCTGAAGTGGGCTGACGTGCAGAATCGCGAGCTTCGCTCGCGGACAGCCGAGGGCGGCTGTCCCCACATAATCAGCTACACTGGCGTCGCCGTTTTCCGCGGAGGATTGAAGAACGGCAAAGTCGTCACTTTCACATTCGCTTTCAGGCGGATGGCTTCGATCGTGATTTCCATCTGCAGCGATGTTCCCGGCTTCGAATGTTCGGTCTCTAGGCTGGCCAGGGCGATCATCTTCTTCAGCGTCGGAGACCAGCTTGTGGTGGTCGCTTTGCCGACCAGCTTTTCGCCCGAATAAACCGGGACGGCAACGCGCGATGCCTGTGCCGGAGCGGCGGGCGTGAGGCCATAGCGCTCGTAGAGTTGCTCCACATCGGTCCAGTCGACTTCGAGGCCGGCTAGCTGGCGTGGGGCTCCATTTTTCGCGTCGCGCTCGAGCGCGCGTTTGCCAATGAAGTTTTCTTTGTCGAGATGAACCATCTTGGCGAATCCCAGCTCATACGGCGAGAACTTCTGCGACTGGATCAGCGCCTTCTTCGAACTGGTGTAGTCGACTTCGATGAGCAGCAATCCGGCTTCGACGCGGGCCACGTCGAGCGCAAGCATGCCAGCGGCGTGCAGATCAAACTGCTTGCCTTTTTCCGCCAGCGCATCCCAGACCTTGACCGCATCTTTCCATGGAATCCAGATTTCGTATCCCAGATCACCGGTGTAGCCGGTGCGGGAAATGTCCACCGGAATGCCGGCGATTTTGCCGTGGGTGACGCGGAAATATCTGAGGTTGGCGATATCGGCTTCGGCCACGGCTTTCAGCAGCTTGGCTGAGGTGGGGCCTTGCAGCGCGAGCGCGGCGACTTCTTCGGAGATGTCCTCAACTTGGACGTCCATGTTCAGGCCGTTCTGCCGGAACCAGCGCAGGCTGGGATCGGCGGCGGTCCAGCGGTAAACATTTTCTTCGAGACGCGAGATGGTGCCGTCGTCGATGACCTTGCCCTCTTCATCGCACCAGCAGCAGTAGATCACCTGTCCGACTTTGACTTTGTTAATGTCGCGGGTGATGACGCGGTTCACCAGCCGGGTCGCATCTTTGCCGGTGATCAGGTACTTGTACAGCGGCGAGATGTCGATCAGCGCGCAAGCATTGCGAATGGCGTTGTACTCGTGCTCGTGATGCACTTCGTAGACGCTCACGGTGTAGAAGCCGGACCATTCGCGGTAGCTCAGGCTGTGACAAAGCGGGAAAGTGCGCTCGTGAAATGCAGTTCCGATAGGCAAGATGATCCTCGGGTTCCCTAGGCTCTCTTCGCGGTCCAGACAATTCGTCAACACAAAGGACGCGAAGGAACACAAAGGGAAAATCGTTGAAGGGTGGATTATATGTGTGGTTGCACATGCGCGGCAACCGCATGCCGCTGAGCCAAGGTGACGGCGTTCGCGCAAATCTGCAGACAAAACCTGCTCTTCCCGGTAGAATGGCGATTCGACTGCGAGTCAACATGCGCGTCATTCTGCCATTCTCGTGCAATCTGCTGCGGAGCTGGACCGTCCTTCCCAGCGGCCTCTGATCCGGCTATCGCCCCACTCCGTCCGCGAGTATCATTGCGTTTCAAACTCCACAAACTCACTGCTCAAGGCTCATAGCTCATGGCTAACAACTACGATGTGATCGTGATCGGCGGAGGCCACAACGGGCTGGTCAACGCCGCCTATCTGGCGCGCGCGGGGAAGAAAGTGCTGGTTCTGGAGCGGCGTTACGTGCTGGGCGGCGCGGCCTGCACGGAAGAGATTGTGCCGGGATTCAAGTTCTCGGTGTGCTCGTACGTGGTGTCGCTGCTGCGGCCCGAGATCATTCGCGATCTCGATCTTCCCCGCCACGGTCTGGAGATTCTTCCGCTGGACGGCACCTTCACGCCCATGCCGAATGGCGACTACCTGTGGCGTGTGAACGATCACGGCAAGACGCACCGCGAGATCGCCCGCCACTCGCGGGTTGACGCCGAGGCTTACGACGAATTCGGCAAGGCGATGCAGGCCATGTGCCGCTTCGTGAAGCCGATCCTGAGCATGGTGCCACCGGATCCGACCACGCTGAATCCGCGCGAACTGATGAAGCTTTTGTTCATCGGACGCCGTTTTCAGGGCATGACGAGTTACGACAAATACAACCAGGTCCAGCTCATGACGATGAGCGCCATTGATTTTCTGGATCAATGGTTTGAGACCGACGTGCTGAAGGCGACGATGTCGGCATCGGGCATCATCGGGACCTTTCTGGGCGTGCGCTCGCCGGGGACGGCTTACGTCCTGCTGCATCACTATATGGGAGAGAT
>DASYYT010000144.1:0-3860 GCA_035949755.1 Candidatus Sulfotelmatobacter sp. | reverse complement strand
GTGATCGGCGGCATCATGCAGCACATCGAAGAAGCGGGCATTCACTCCGGCGATTCGTCCTGCGTGCTGCCCGCGGTCGATATTCCGCAACCCTTGCTCGACCGCATGCGCGACTACACTTTCAAACTCGCCAAGGCGCTCAAGGTCGTCGGCCTGATGAATATCCAGTTCGCCATTCCGCGCGGGAACGGCGGCTCGGGCAACGGAGCGCAGGGCGGCAAAGTATACGTTCTGGAAGTGAATCCCCGCGCCTCCCGCACGGTGCCCTATGTTTCCAAAGCCACGGGCGTGCCCATGGCAAAGATTGCGGCGCGGCTGATGACCGGACGCAAACTGCGCGAGTTCCTGCCGGAGTTCATCGAGCGCCGCGCCGACCTCGATACCGGAAGCTGTTACTACGTGAAGTCTCCCGTGTTCCCGTGGAGCAAATTCCCCGGCGTGGATACGGTGCTCGGCCCGGAGATGAAATCCACCGGCGAAGTGATGGGCGTCGCCGACAATTTCGGCGAAGCCTTTGCCAAAGCGCAACTGGCCGCCGGACAAAAGCTTCCGACTAAGGGAGCGGTCTTCATCAGCGTGACCGACCACGACAAGCGCCATGTCGCGCCCGTGGCCCGCAAATTCGTCGACATGGGATTCAAGCTGGTCGCCACCGCCGGCACTGCCGACGTGCTCGAGTCCGCCGGCATGAATGTGGAACGCGTCTACAAGGTGAAGGAGGGGCGCCCAAACGTCGTCGACTTCATCAAGGGACAGCGCATTCAGCTCATCATCAATACGCCGACGGGACTCGAGCCTTGGTTTGACGAAAAAGCGATCCGCCGCGCCGCGGTAACCGCCCGCATTCCTACGATTACTACGTTGGCCGCCGCCCGGGCTGCCGCCGAGGGCATTGCCGCCTCGCAGCGCGGAGAAATCCGCGTCCGTGCGCTGCAGCAGTTGCACGCCGAGCGGGCAGTGCATAAATAGGGCCGAGTCAGGAATTTCTGGATCGCCGCAATAAGCGCGAGGCTATTCCGCTGCTCTGCCCACCCCGGAAGTGATACGCTAAGGAGCGTTATGCTGCTGCACGGAATTTTCCCTCCCATTACCACGCCGTTTTATCCCGATGGCAAGGTCTATTTCAAAAAGCTGGAAGCGAATGTCGAACGCTACTCGCGCACGCCGGTTGCGGGGATCGTCGTGCTCGGCTCAACCGGGGAAGCGATCATGCTCTCCGACCAGGAGCGCCGCGATGTGCTCAAGACTGCGCGCCAGGCCGCTGCTCCCCACAAGGTCCTGATCGCCGGAACCGGCATCGAATCCGCCATCGAGACCCTGCACCTCACCGAATACGCCGCCGAACTCGGCTACGACGTGGCCATGGTGCGCACGCCGCATTACTACAAGAAGCAGATGGCGCCCGCGAACCTGCTCGCGTTTTATCGCACGGTCGCCGATCGTTCGCCCATCCCGGTCATCATCTATAACTTCCCGCAGGCCACTGGCTACGACATGCCCGCTGAGGTCGTCATCGAACTCGCAGAGCACCCCAATCTAATCGGAATTAAGGAATCGAGCGGTGATGTGGAAAAAGTCCGCAGGATGGTCGAAGGGACGCACCACGTCAAGCGCGCCGTTACCGTCACCGAAACCTTCGACGCGGTCACGCCTCGCATGCTCGCCGCAGCGAATGCCGCTCCGGGCGAGGGCGGCGAATTAGTTCCTGTGGGAGTGCTTTCGGGAACGAGCGAAGCGAAACCTTCTTCCTCGGCCGTAACCGTCGTCGGCAAGATGAAGACGCGCCAGAAAGAAGTTGGCTTCCAGGTGCTGGTGGGAGCGGCGCACAAACTGCAGCCGTCGCTCGATGCCGGAGCCGTCGGCGCGATTCTTGCCTTTGCCAACCCGGCGCCTACTGCCTGCTATGAAATCTACGCGGCATGGAAAGAAGGCGACGCCAATCTCGCCCGCCTGAAGCAGGAGCGAATTGCCAAAGCTGCGCAGCGCGTGGGCGACCTCGGCGTCCCCGGATTCAAACATGGCATGGACTTCAACGGCTACTTCGGCGGCCGATCGCGCCTGCCATTTCTGCCGCTCACCGCAGCACTCAAGCAGGAAGTTGAGCAACTCCTGGCGGACATAAGGAACTAGCCGCTCTTCATGGGACGCGAGCGTCTGGAAATCGAAATGGCTCTCTACCGCTTGTGATTCAAATCACATCGGGCGTATACTGATTCTAACGAACGTTCGAATCATTGCGCCCGTCCATCGGCTATGGGGAGTCCTTCGACCGCAACTCGAGTTTCAGCCCGGCGCCATCGCATTGCGCCTGAGCCGGAAACTCGCTACGACCGCCGTCTGGCTGAGATTCTCGCCCATGCTACAGAAGTCTTCTGCAAGAAGGGTTATGAAGGCGCCTCGATGCGCGATCTCTCGCGCGAGAGTGGCATGTCGCTGGCAGGCTTGTACTACTACTTCGAGTCCAAGGAACGCCTGCTCTACCTCATCCAAAGGCATACCTTCAGCACCATCGTCGAGCGGCTGAAAGCGCGACTGCAGGGCGTGGACGACGCGGAAGACCGCATTCGCATCTTCATTCTCAACCACCTGGAGTATTTTCTGGCCAACCAGTCGGCCATGAAGGTTCTCTCACACGAAGATGAGGTTCTGAAGAACGGTTTCGGCGCGGAAGTCGCGGCGATCAAGCGCGAGTATTACCGGATTTGCGTGGGACTGCTGGACGATTTGAAGCGCGAACGCGGCCTGCAGTCTTCCACGCGCATCGCCGTGCTCAGCCTGTTCGGCATGATGAACTGGATTTACACCTGGCACAAGCCTCGCGTCGATGCTGACCCCGAGTCCATCGCAGGGCAGATGGCCGACTTGTTTTTGCGCGGGGTGATGGCGGGTGGAAAGATCCGCAAAGAGCGGTGATACGGCTGCCAGGTTTGCAGCGTTTTGTGGAAGGGCACGACCTTTAGCTGTGCCGGTTAAAAGATTCGTGAAAGGGCACGGCTTCAGCGGTGCCGTTAAGGGCAAAAGAATTTGGGCTTCAGCCCCTGTGGGCTAGACATTCATCAAGGAGCAATTTCGATGGCAACGACAACTTATCCGGCGACCGGCGAATCCACCAAGCAACTCGTCAACTACCGCACCGACGGCGGCGTGGCCGTGATCGAGATGTGCGATCCGCCCGCCAACACTTACACCTACGAAATGAACCGCCAACTCGATGACGCCATCCTGAAGGCGCGCATGGACAATGACGTCTACGTGATTCTCCTCACCGGCGCGGGCGACAAATTCTTCTCCGCCGGCGCCAATATCAAGATGCTCTCCAGCGTCGATCCCACCTTCAAGTATTACTTCTGCCTGCACGCCAACGAGATGCTGCTGCGTCTGGAGCACACGCCGAAGTTGGTGGTTGCAGCCATCAACGGCCACTGTGTCGGAGGAGGCCTCGAGATCGCCATGGCCGCCGACATCCGGATCGCCCGTAAAGATGCGGGCAAGATTGGTCTCCCAGAAGTGAATCTCGGTGTCCTTCCCGGCACCGGCGGCACGCAGCGCCTGTCTAGGCTTGTCGGCAAAAGCAAAGCGATTGAGTTGATGGTCACCGGCAACACGTTCTCGTTCGAAGAGGCGCAGGAACTCGGCATCGTCAACGACATCTTCGAGCGCGACGGCTTCATGGAAAACGTCATGGAGTACGCCCGCCAGTTCTGCCCGCCCAATAAGGCTTCGAAAGCCGTGGGCCGCATCAAGCGCGCGGTGCAGACCGGATGGGAGATTCCAATGGAATCGGCTCTGGCTGTGGAGCGCGAGAACCAGCAGTTGCTGTTCCAGAGCGAAGACGCGAAGGAAGGCTTGGCCGCCTACGT
>DASYYT010000143.1:0-3899 GCA_035949755.1 Candidatus Sulfotelmatobacter sp. | reverse complement strand
CCTTGAGCCAGCCCGCCAGCCCGCCGACAATGACGAACGTGTTGAATCCTCTTTCCCGCAGTAGATGCGCCACCCGGGCGCTGGTTGCCTCGCGCGCTCAAGTACAGTACAGGTAAATATCCTTGGTCCGGGAAAGATTCTTGAGTTCTTCGTCGAGGTTGTTGGGTTCGATGCGGATCGAGCCCGAAATGCGCTCCGCACCGGCATCGTAATAGCCGTGGCTGCGCACATCTACGATTTGAACCTGGTCCGCGTCGCCATGGGCCAGACGCGCGGCGAGTTCGTAGGCCTGCACGCGGGGCACGACATTGTATTCCCGATATTTCAGGGCCTGGGCGACGCGATAAAGCACATAAACGAGCAGCGCCAAAGTAAGGATCACTTCCATCACCCTGCCCGCCGCTTGAAAGCTGTGCAGCGTTTTTGCCAGAAAATCACGGGAGAGAAATCCGATCAAAAGATAAGTGACCGAGTAGAGCAGGGCTCCGGCAAAATCGAGGCGCAAAAACTGCCAGAAGCGCATCTTCATGCTTCCGGCCAGCGGCGCTGCCATCGTATTGATGCCGGGGATGAACTTGGCAATCAACAGCGTCGCCTTGCCCCGTTTATAGAACGATTCCGCCGAACGCAGCATGCAGGTTTCCGGGTTCATCGACAGCCGGCACAGGAATCCCAGCAACGCCCAACCCGTGTAGCGGCCCAGCCAGAACTGCGCGATATCGCCGATCAGGAGCGCGATCATTGCCGCCAGCAGCACCGAGGAGCCCCACAAGGTATGTGAGGCGACGCCCGCTCCGGCGGCGACCAGCGCGATAGCGGCGGGGAAGGGAAATCCGATCGCCTCCGCCAGCAGCACGGCAAAGGTGAGTGCGTAGCCGTGGCGCGCCATTATCGAGATCATTTCGTGCATAGCGGGTAAGTGGCTTGGATGCGGAGGCCCGAGAAAGGTTCCAGTATAAACAAAGCCGGACGGGGTCTGATGGATCCCGTCCGGCTTCATGTACGAGGAGCGAGTCTCTCAGGAGGACTTCCTCGACAGGGTGAGCAAAGCGGCGGCCAACACTCGAAGTCTCTCCGGCCCTGTCCGGGCCGGCGCGTCGAAAAACCAAGGCGCCTTTCGTCTAAAGCTTCGACTGAAGCCGCCGCTCCTCGTTGATGTCGCCTCGCCGCGGACAGGACCCCCAGCGACCTGCCTTTCTCAGGTGCCGAGGGGAGAGAAGTGAGGTCGGATGAACCGCGCCCCACCGCATGCCAGTGCGTCTCGTTAACCTTCCGCCTGACGAATGCTCCCATCAACTGGCCGCATTCTGCTACGGGTCAGCCCGAAATTCTGTGGCGACCGTCACCTTTGATAGTGACCAAGGTCAAGGATAGTTTTCAGGGGTTTTCGTGCTTCGGCTCACATAGGCTTCATTAGAGGTGAACCGCCGATTCGGAAGGAATTATTCAGGAGATCCCTCGCCCCGCTGGCAAGAACGCGGCGCTTCGGGATGACCGGCGCTGCAAAGATTGATGCCGTGCAAGGCTGGAGCTATTTCTCGCGGGCTACGACAAATTCCGGCGCCCACAGCAAGGCGCGCTTGATTTCAGAATCCGGAAAAATACAAATGGCCTGGCGCGCCGACTCGGCATACTGTGCCGCGTGGGCAATGGCAGCGTCCAGCGATCCGTAGCGCTGCAGGATTTCCAGGATCTGCGCGTGGGTCACGCCGTTGAAAGCCCGGTCCCGCAGGATGGTTTCAATTTTCCCCCGCTCGGCCGGAGTGCAGCGCTCGAGAGCATGGATCACCGCCATGGTGACCTTGCCTTCGCGCAAGTCGCTGGCTACCGGTTTGCCGAGCACGTCTTCGGAAGCGGTCAGATCCAGAACGTCATCCACGATCTGAAAGGCCATTCCCAGATCATGGCCATACTTTGCCAGCGCCTCCTCCTGCTCGGCCGTTGCGCTGGCCAGGATCGCGCCCATGCGCATGCAAACCGAAAACAGGCAAGCCGTCTTGCGATAGATCAGGTCGAAATGCTCATCCAGCGAAATCAGTTGGCCCAGCTTTTCCAGTTGCAGCAGTTCGCCCTCGACCATTTGCTGGGTTAGTTCGATCAGGGTATCGAGGATGCGGAAATTGCGCTCCTGCACCGCGATCTTGAAGGCCTGCATGTAGAGCCAGTCGCCGGCCAGCACGCACCTGGAGTTGCCCCACTGGGTGTTGGCCGCAGGACGTCCGCGGCGGGTGTTCGCGTCGTCGATGATGTCGTCGTGCACCAGCGTTGCCGTGTGGATGATCTCGACAACCGCTCCCAGCCGAACCGCTCCTTGCCCCTGATAGTTGAGCAGGCGCGCGGAGAGCAGCAATAAGGCCGGCCGGATTCTTTTGCCGCCGCCGGCGCGCAGGTATTCTCCAATTTCTGTGATCGCTCCGACGTCGGAGACGGTATCGCGTACGAACTCATCCTCCAGCGCGACGAGGTCGTCCCGCAGCAGATCGAAAATCTCTTTGCCGTTAGTGATGGCAGGCGCGCTCAATCGATCAGACCTCAGACTTCAGACCTCGGACCTCAGACTTCAGACCTCAGACCTTGGACTTCAGACCTCTGACTTTTTTCTTCTACATTCTGACTTCTGCCTTCGCAACTGCCGGCAAAGCGGCGGTCTGAAGTCCGAAGTCCGAGGTCCGAGGTCCGAGGTCTGCCTCTAGTTGGTTCGATAATTCGTAAACTGCAAATCAATCCCAAAATCGTGTTGCTTCAGCAAGGCGATTACTTCCTGCAGCGTGTCGCGGTCTTTCCCGCTGATGCGCACCAAGTCTCCCTGAATCGAGGCTTGAGCCTTCTTCTTTGAGTCTTTGATCAGCTTCACGATTTCGCGGGCCTTTTCGATCGCTATGCCTTGCTGCAAGGTGGCGCGGCGCTTGGAAGTTCCTCCCGCGGACGGTTCTACCGGGCCGTAAGTCAGCGCCTTGAGCGAAACCCCGCGCTTCACCAGCTTCTGCTGCAGGACGTCATTGACGGCCTTGAGCTTGTATTCGTCGGCCGAATGCACCACGATCGCGTCCTTTTCCAGTTCTATATTCGACTTCGAGTCCTTGAGGTCGAACCGCGTGTGAATCTCCTTCAACGCCTGCTGGATGGCATTCGACACCTCTTGCAGATCGACTTTGCTGACGACGTCGAAGCTGTTATCGGGCATATATTTCTAATCTTTCTGAAACAAAGGAATCTTTTCTGAAGATAACAGAACTCGCCGGCTAAGAGGTGGGAACTTTGTTTTCAGCGGTTTCAGATAATTTGAAAAAACTGTAGAAGTTGTGCGCGGTCTGCTCCCCCATCGCTTCGGTGGAAAGCCCGCGCAACTCGGCCAGCTGGCGCGCGGTTTCTTTGACGTATGCCGGTTCATTGCGCTTTCCGCGATAGGGGACGGGCGCGAGATAGGGACAATCGGTTTCGATCAGCAGGCGGTCGAGAGGAACCTGCAGGGCCGCGTCCCGAATCTGCTGCGCCTTTGGGAAAGTGACATTTCCGGCGAAAGAGATCATGAATCCCAGGTCGAGCGCGCGCCTGGCTTGCTCCCATTTTCCGGTAAAGCAATGCAGAATGCCTCCGATGGCCTTGGGCGCCCATTCCGACTGGATCAGGGCCAGGCAGTCGTCCCACGCGTTGTCGCTGTTGTCGGAAGGGCGGCAATGAATCACAATCGGCAGTTTTGCCGCCCCAGCCAGTTCCATCTGGCGGGCGAAGACCTGTTTCTGCATCTCCCGCGGCGAGTGATCGTAGTAATAATCGAGACCGATTTCGCCCCAGGCAATCACCTTGGGATGCCGCGCCAGGCCTGCCATCTCGGCGTAAGCGTGATCGGATGCGAGCCGCGCTTCGTGGGGATGAATGCCGATGGTTGCGTACAGGAA
>DASYYT010000142.1:0-2126 GCA_035949755.1 Candidatus Sulfotelmatobacter sp. | reverse complement strand
GTCCGAGTATGGCATCACGAAGTTCCAGACCGGATGGAAACAAGGCTTTTCTCCTCCTCGATTCCGTTGTCTTGGGAATCATTGGCGGGCTGGGCGCACAGGTTTTCATGTGGATGTTGAACCTGTGTTTCCGCATTTTCCTCATCGGCATTGCAGGCTATCGTCCACCCGATGTTCTGCTGCGCGGGGGCATTCGTCCCCAAGCGATCGGTCCGCACGGATTGTGGCTGATCCCTTTGTCGACCACGCTCGGCGGGCTGATCTCCGGCGCTCTTGTCTACGGCCTCGCTCCTGAGACCGAAGGCCATGGCACCGACACCGTCGTCCGCGCCTTTCACTGGACCGCCGGTGTGATCCGCGCGCGCGTGGCGCCGGTAAAGATGATCGCTTCGGCGGTTACCATCGGCTCCGGCGGCTGCGCCGGTCGCGAAGGTCCCATTGCCCTGATCGCCGCCGGTTTTGGCTCCGTATACGCGAAGCTTTTCCGCCGCGGCCAGCAGGACTCGCGCTATCTCATCTTGATGGGCATGGCGGCCGGTCTTGCCGCCATTTTTCGTTCTCCTATCGGGACCGCCATCTTCGCCGTACAGGTGCTTTACGGAGGCACTGAGTTTGAGGCCGAGGCTCTGCTGTACTGCATGCTTTCCGCGATTGTTGCCTATGCGGTGAACGCTGCCTTTGTTGGCTGGCAGCCCCTTTTTCACGTGTCGTCCAATCTGGGAGTCAAAGGAATTTCGGATTACGGGCGCTATATCGCATTGGGAGGGGCCAGCGGACTCGTTGCAGCAGTTTTTCCGCAGATTTTTTACGGCATGAGAGATGTCTTCGCTGCCATTCGCATTCCTTCATGGACGAAACCCGGTCTCGGAGGCCTCGCGCTTGGTTTAATGGCGCTGCGATTGCCTCAAGTTCTCGCTGGCGGCTATGGCTGGATTCAGGAAGCGATTGACGGCAAGATGGTTTTGCATTTGCTCCTCATCCTTCTCGTGGCCAAAATGGTGGCTTTGGCCCTCACAGTTTCTTCCGGCGGATCAGGCGGAGTGTTTGCGCCCAGCCTTTTCGTGGGCGCCATGCTCGGCGGCGCTTTTGCCGTAATCTTTCATCAGCCTGCGCAAGGATTTGTCATCGTGGGAATGGCCTCCGTGTTTGGCGCTGCGGCCCGCGTGCCCATTGCGACTTTATTAATGGTCGCCGAGATGACTGGAGGTTATCAACTTCTCGTCCCTGCCGCTTTGGCTTTAACGCTGAGCTTTTTGATTCAAAGACAACTTTCCTCGCTGTTCAAATATGGAAGCCTCTACGAAGCCCAGGTCGCCGGACGCATTGACTCTCCGGCTCATCGAGCCGAGCAGGTTCGCGTCGCCCTGCGCCTTCTGGAACGCGGCCAAATCACATTGCCCTCTGAGGTCACCCATCTTCACCTGGCAAACCTCCTGCAGTCTGGATTGGGCTTGGATCTTCCCGACGGCTCACAACTCGTCGTTGGCGCGCTCCGTCCCGAAAGTCCCTGGGCGGGAAAGCAGATTCGCTCCCGTCACCTTACGGGAACCCTCGCCAACTCCACTATCATTGGCGTACTGCGCGGCAAGTCGGTAATGACCGTTCGCCCGGACACGATTTTGCAGCCGGGCGACCGAATCCTGATGATCACGCCTCAGGATGCGCGCGCCGAACTGCAGAAGCATCTCGTTCCGGCGCAGCAGCCGCAGCCAAATCAATCCCAGCCGTCTGCTCCGGCACAATCCCGATCCTGAGCGGAGCCGGCGGCCGTTGCGCCACCCGCTCCGATTTTCATTCGTGCCCTGATTTTCATTGGTAATGCGGATATTCGTTTATCCAATGGAACCCGCGGCTCATCAGCTCGAACTTCGACGCATCTACTTTCCGCAGCTCGATCGCCACTGGCTGACTCTTGAAATTTCCCCGCAGTTCCAAATGCTCCGCATCCGGCCGCGAATAGACCAGCGCGCCATCGGGCGTCTTGCTGTTTTCTCCCGTGAGCGTCACGCTGTTCTTGGCCGGATCGTATTTCGTCCCGTAATACGAAATCGTGTCGTCCAGCGACATTGCCGACATTTCTGCGCGATATTCGAAAATCACTCGCCGCCAGTCCGCATCATTCCACG
>DASYYT010000141.1:0-17390 GCA_035949755.1 Candidatus Sulfotelmatobacter sp. | reverse complement strand
AGAGCTACGTTACGTAGCGGCACCCCAGATTGCCACTTTTCTGAGGGGGGCCTCGCTAAACTACGCTCGCAGTTTCTTGTTTCAGCTTTTCGGACTGGTAGTGGGTAACCAGCGCTTCAATGATCGGCTGGAGTTTGCCGTCCATTACCGCATCGAGTTGGTGAATGGTAAAGCCGATGCGATGATCGGTAAGGCGATTCTGCGGGAAATTATAAGTCCGAATTTTTTCGCTGCGGTCTCCGGACTTCACCATCGCCTTTCTTTCCTTGGCCAGCGCTTCCTGCTGCTTCTCCATCTCGATCTCGTACAACCGGGCGCGAAGCACGCGCATGCCCTTTTCGCGGTTCTTGATCTGAGATTTTTCGTCCTGGCAGCTCACTACCGTTCCGGTCGGAATATGGGTAATCCGCACTGCGGAATAGGTGGTGTTCACCGATTGCCCGCCCGGGCCAGAAGAGCAGAATGTATCGATGCGCAGATCTTTGGGTTCAATCTTGATATCAACATCTTCCGCTTCCGGCAGCACAGCAACGGTTACCGCTGAGGTGTGCACCCGCCCTTGCTGTTCGGTGGCCGGAACGCGCTGCACGCGGTGCACGCCGCTTTCGTACTTCAACTGCGAATAGACCCGGTTGCCTTCGAAGATGGCGATGACTTCTTTCAGGCCTCCAACGGACGATTCGGAAGTGGAGAGCACCTCGACTTTCCAGCGCTGCGCCTCGGCAAACCGCGTGTACATCCTGAAAATCTCGGCGGCGAACAGCGTGGCCTCGTCGCCGCCAGTGCCGGCGCGAATTTCGAGGATGATATTTTTTTCGTCATTGGGATCCTTGGGCAGGAGCAGAACCTTCAATTCCTCCTGGACTCCGGAAACCCGGGCTTGCAACTTATCGAGTTCTTCCTGTGCGTAGGCGCGCATTTCAGGATCTTTTTCCTCCGCTAGAAGCGCCTTGCTGTCGGCAATCCCCTTAGTGAGATCCTTATACTCGCGGTATTTCTCGACGATGGGCGCGATTTCGCTGTGGGCCTTGGCGGTCTTCTGGTATCTCGCCGAGTCATTGACGATCTCCGGCGACGCCAGAGCATTGTTCAGCTCTTCGTAGCGGGCTTCGATTTGGTCTAAACGTTCAAACATACCGTTCTCAGTTGTCAGTTCTCACTTGAAGCGACTCACGCATACGCCGTGGCGGGCGATTTGCGCGGATCCGTTTTATTTGGTTTTGGCTGAGAATAGAGAGTTTGATTTCGCGGCGCCCCGCTAGGCAATCACCAGTTCGCCACCGCGTTCTTTTTCGAGCGACATGGCCTGATCGAGCGCGACAATCGCGCATTGAGCCTGATCGTCCGACGGAGCTTTCGTCGTGATCCGTTGTAGCCACAGCCCCGGCGCCGTCATCAGGGCAAACATCGAGCCGCGATGCTTGGCCGCAAAGCGGATGATTTCGTACGACACTCCCGCGATCACGGGCAGCAGAACGATTCGCGATGCAAAACGCGCCCAGAAAGTCGTGAACGGGATCAGCATATAGAAGCCGATCGAGATCAGCATCACCGTCATCAGAAAGCTGGTGCCGCAGCGCGGGTGGAACGTCGAATATTTCTGCACGCTGGCGGTGTCGAGCAGATCTCCGTTCTCGAACGCGAATACAGTCTTATGCTCGGCGCCGTGATATTCGTACACCCGGCGGATATCTTTCCACAACGAAACACCCCAAATAAACAACAGAAATAGCACCAGTCGGATCACCCCATCGACCAGGTTGAAAATAATTCTGCCGCCCAGAGCGGGATCGATCTTCTTCAGCTCTGTTGCCGCCAAAAGCGGTATGTACTTGTACATGAAGATGAAGAACGCGACGGAAACGACAATGTTCACCGCTGCCAGCCAGTTGCTGATGCTGGCGGCCTTCTCGCGCGACTCAACTTTGGGCAATTCCGCTTTTCGGGCCGGTTGATCCGGTGCCTTCGGCTGGCCCGCTTCACCCTCTTCCATCATGTCTTCGATGGCCACATTCGCCGAAAATCGCAGCGCGCGATAACCCAGGTTCATGGCATAGCCCAGCGTCATGACCCCGCGCAGAAGCGGCCACCCCATCCACTTGTGCCTTTCCGAGGGACGGTCCAGCGGTTCCGTAAGGGTAACGACCTCGCCCGAGGGCTTGCGGCAGGCGATAGACCATGCGTGCGGAGAGCGCATCATAACGCCCTCGAGCACGGCTTGACCGCCAACCAGGGTCTCTTCGCCGCTTTCAAGAGCAGGCAGAAGCTGCACGGCGGCCAGGAATCGCAGATAATTTCCGAGAAAGCGCACGACTATTTAGATGCTCCTAAGAGGGGCCTGACACACTCTTTAGAGTATCACAGGAAATCGGCATTCCATAGCAGTAGGGCTATCCACAAGTCATTCAGGTGTAAGTACTTCGGCGACGAAAGATGGCAAACCAGCAGCCCACTGCGATGCAACAATTCTCCCAAACCTGCGAGGCCATCGCCGGGACGACGAAGAAGCTGAAAAAGATCGAGCTTGTCGCCGGGTACATCAAAACGCGTTCGACGAGCGAGGCGGCCGTTTCCGCCGTGTTCCTCTCTGGCCGGCCTTTTCCCATATGGGAGGAAACCACGCTCCAAATTGGGGGACGCTGGCTCTGGCGCATCGTCGCCGAACTTGCTGGAAAAGAAGAAGGCGATCTCACAGCCGCGTACCGGCGTCTGGGCGATTTGGGGGCGGTGGCTGGAGATGTGCTTCGGTCCCGAACCGGGCAGGGTCTTGAGGTATTGGAAGTAGAGAACGGGTTTCGCCAAATCGCGGCGGCGCGGGGTCCTGCTGCGAAAGCCGCCGCGGTGCGCGAGCTGCTCGCCCGCGCCACTCCTCTCGAAGCCAAATACATTGTGAAAATCATGACAGGCGATCTGCGGATTGGCTTGAAAGAGAGCCTGGTCGAGGAAGCGATCGCGAAGGCCTACAACAGCACTGGTGCGCAGGTGCAGCGTGCCAACATGCTGTTGGGCGATATCGGCGAAACTCTACGGCTCGCCGCTGACAACAGACTGGATGAAGCTAAATTGCGGCTCTTTCATCCGCTTGGCTTTATGCTGGCGAGCCCGGTCGAGTCCGCGGAAGAAGGACTCAGTTATTTTGCGGAGGCTGCCGTCGAGGATAAGTACGACGGAATTCGAGCCCACGCGCACGTTGCGGACGGCGAGGTGAAGATATTTTCGCGTACCCGCGACGAAATTACCGAGTCGTTTCCGGAACTGCCGCCGGCGCTAGCGGGGCTGCCCCAAGACGCCATTCTGGACGGCGAGATCGTGGCCTGGGAATATCCGGCCAGGCCGGAGAACGCGATGACTGCTGTCGACGAGCCTCTTTCCGATGCCGCCGAGACAAAGGCAACACATCAGGGGCGCGCGCGGCCATTTACGGTCTTGCAACAGCGACTGGGACGCAAGAAAGTCAGTGACAAAATGTTGCGCGAAGCCCCGGTCGCATTCCTGGTCTTCGATATTCTGTATGCAAATGGGGATTTGATGATCGACCATCCCTTGCATGAGAGGATGGGGGTTCTGGATCACTTGCTGAGCGGGGCAAGGAAAACCTTGAAGCATAGAGGCCACAGGGGAGCGCAGGGAGACAAACAGGGCTCGCTGGCTTTTGATTCCGCACAAGAGCAGGAGCGGATTACGGAAACCCGAATTATCCGGGCCCCCGTCTTCCGAGCTGCGAGCGTCGACGATCTTGAGCAGCTATTTGAAGCTGCCCGCGAACGCGGCAACGAGGGGTTGATGATCAAAGATCTCGCTTCGCCGTACTCGCCGGGTAAACGCGGAAAGTCCTGGCTCAAGATGAAGCGTGAACTGGCCACGCTTGACGTAGTCGTGACTGCAGTCGAATACGGCCACGGGAAACGCATCAGCGTGCTCAGCGACTACACCTTCGCAGTCTGGGACGGCGAGAAACTCGTTAACATCGGGAAGGCGTATTCCGGCCTGACCGACGCTGAGATCGCCAAGATGACGCAGTGGTTCCTCGATCACACCAGGGAAGATCAGGGGTTCCGGCGCGTAGTGGAGCCGAAAATTGTCTTGGAAGTGGCATTCAACAACATGATGCGCTCCGACCGCCACGAGAGCGGATACGCGCTACGCTTTCCGAGAATTGTCAGACTGCGCCTGGATAAATCGGCGGAAGAGGCGGATACGATCGAGCGGGCAAGAGAGATTTACGAAAAACAATGAACGTCAGCGCGATCCCTACTGATCGTGGTGATGCTGGTGCCCAGCGCTCTCGACCACTGGAATCACACAGCCATGGGCGACTTCGCAGATTACATGCTCGAACTGGATGGTGGTATGGTCGATGCGGAACCCATGCAGCAAGCGGTCTTTCACGTCGCGCAGAATGCGCTCGCTTACCGAGGGTGGAATGTCGGCAATGGAGATGTGGCAGGAAAGTGCGTGGGTCTCCGATCCGATGCTCCACACGTGCAGATCGTGCACGTCGTTGACTCCTTGCACTTCGCGAATCGCTGATTCGATTTTCTCCAGCTTCATCCCCCGAGGCGTGCCTTCCAGCAAAATATTCAGCGTCTCGCGCACAATCCCGAAACCGGACCACAGAATCAAAGTCCCGATTCCAACCGAGAGCACCGAGTCGATCCAGTAATTGCCCGTGACCAGGATGGCCCAACCTCCTCCGATCACGGCCGCCGTCGACAAAGTGTCTCCCACTTCATGGAGGAGGGCGCTTCGAATGTTGACGTCCCCACCCGAACGATAGAGCAGCAGGGCAATGGCTCCGTTCATAACCAGGCCAGCCCCTGCCACCCACATCATTAGGCTCGCCTGCACCTGTTCCGGGTGCTGCAAACGCCGAAAAGCCTCGTAGAAGATAAAAAACGAGACCACGACCAGGGAACTGGCGTTGACCAGAGCCGCCAAAACGCCGGCACGATGATATCCGTAGGTCTTAGTGGAATTAGCGGGACGCGATTGGAAATAGACCGCCACCAGGGACAACAGGAGTGCCAAAAAGTCAGAAAGATTGTGGCCCGCCTCGGAGAGCAAGGCTAGCGAGTGGGCACGAATACCGGCCACGACTAGCAGCGCGATATAAGCCAGCGTCACTGCCAGCGAGATCTGTAAAACCCGCGTTGGGCCGCCTGCGCCGTGCGCGTGGACATGCATGCTCTTAGTTTAAGGGCCGTACCATTACGCTTCAAGCTTCGGGCTCCGAATTGCCACTGCAGGACTTAACCTATTCGCTCTATTGCCGATATGCCCTAGGGACGGCCCGAAGACCGGCAGCTACCGACCAAACGGGGCGGTAGCGCGACCCAATCTGGTATGGGACTTGCACGGTACAGAGGTTTTCGGGCGATCGAGAGTCATGGACGAGATCGTTAAGGATTTTCTTATCGAGAGCAACGAGAACCTGGACCGGCTGGACCAGGAGCTCGTGAAGCTGGAGTCGAATCCTTCGTCTGCAGAACTGCTGTCCAGCATCTTCCGAACCATCCATACGATTAAGGGTACTTGCAGCTTTCTAGGTTTTGGCCGGCTGGAAAAGCTGAGCCACGCCGGAGAGAGTCTGTTGGCACGTCTGCGCGACGGCGAACTGAAGCTGAGTGCGGACATCACCAGCGGCTTACTGGCGATGGTGGACGCAATTCGGTTCATGCTGACATCCATCAAAGAGACGGAGCAGGACGGCAAAGAGGATTACGGAACATTGATTGCTCGGCTCAACGATCTGGTGAACCGGGTTGAATCGGAGACCAAATCCAACCCGAATGCCCTGGCTGCGACACGGGCCACAATGCCGAAACCGAGCCTCGCGGAGAGCAAGAGCGTGCAGCCAGCGCAAGAGCCATCTGCCTCCGTTCCGGCTCTCGATGAAGAACTGGCCGATCCCACCAAACTCGGCGGTTTTCTGCTGCAGCGCGGCCTGGTCACGCGGGACGATCTCGCCCGGGCTCTGCACCAACAGGAGGTCGGCCGCAAACGGCTCGGCGAAATCCTGATTGCCCAGGGGGCGGCCCATCCGGAAGATGTTCTGGCGGCGCAGCGAGCTCTGGAATCGCGCAATCCGGCAGCCGGGGCGGAAACGATTCGAGTTGGCGTGAGCCTGCTCGAGCGGCTCATGAATCTGGTCGGCGAACTTGTGCTGGCCCGCAATCAACTTCTGCAGTTCCGCAATTTCGCGGAAGACCCGGCATTTCTTTCCGTTTCTCAACGTCTCAACCTGATTACCAGCGAGCTGCAGGCAGAGGTCATGAAGACTCGCATGCAGCCCGTCAGCAATGTCTGGAGCAAATTTTCGCGCACGGTTCGCGACCTGGCACGCAACTGCGGGAAAGAAGTGAGCCTCGAAATGGAGGGGCAGGATACTGAACTGGACCGCACCATTATTGAAAACATCAAGGATCCGATGACGCATCTCGTTCGCAATGCCATCGATCATGGAATCGAGCTGCCGGATGTCAGAAAGCGGGCTGGGAAACCCCCGGTTGGGCAATTGAGGCTTCGGGCCTTCCATGAAGGCGGCCACGTCAACATAGAGGTCAGTGATGATGGCACCGGGCTGAACCGCAAACGCATCCGCGAGAAGGCGATGGAAGGCGGCCTTCTTTCCTCCCAGGAAGCGGAGCGCGTTTCGGATCGAGAACTATTCAACTTGATTTTCCTGCCTGGATTTTCCACCGCCCAAACCGTGACCAATGTCTCCGGGCGTGGCGTGGGAATGGATGTGGTGAAGACCAAGGTTGAAAAGATCGGAGGTACCGTTGAGGCACAGTCCACCGAGGGGAAAGGCACGACCATAAAACTCAAAATCCCTCTGACCCTGGCCATCATTCCCGCGTTACTCGTGAAAGCGGAAGGCGAGCGGTTTGCCATCCCCCAGATCAGCCTGCTCGAACTGGTCCACTTGGAAACTGCCCATGGGATCGAAATGATCCACGGTGCGCCCGTGTATCGCTTGCGAGGGCGGCTGCTGCCGCTGATTTACCTGAGTTCCGCGCTCGGCCTGGCCGGCAATGAGTTCTCTAGACCCTCGGACTCTGTCTCAAACATCGTTGTCGTTCAAGCTCACGGCTGCGAGTTTGGGCTTGTGGTCGACGAGGTCGTCGACAGCGAAGAGATCGTCGTGAAACCTCTGGGCAAGCAATTGAAAAAAATTGCCGCTTATTCCGGTGCAACCATTTTCGGAGACGGTCGAGTGGCTTTGATTCTGGACATTGTGGGACTGGCCCGGGGCGCAGGGCTCATTTCCGAGTGCGGCGACAGAGCTCAGAAAATCAAGAGAGAGCGTCCGGAAGCAAAGACCGAGGCAGAGGGACACGCCCTGCTCGTAATCGAATGCGGGAATAACCGCCGTATCGCGGTGCCCCTTTCGCTGGTTGCGAGACTGGAGGAGTTTCCTGCGACCTCAATTGAATGGGCTGGACTCCAGGAAGTCACGCAGTATCGTGGGCAAATCATGCCGCTGGTTCGGTTGTCCGGGAATGCTTCTGCCGGATTGCTAGGACCGGGACCAGGCGTTCCCGAGGGTCGTGTGCAGGTTGTGGTCTGTTGCGAATCAGGCCGGAGCGTGGGCCTGATCGTCGATCGCATGGTCGACATCGTGGACGGGAAGATAGGTCTCGAAACTCCGGGCCAGCGCCCCGGGATTCTCGGCTCATCAATCATTCAGCGGCGGATTACCGAAGTGCTCGATGTGCCGGCTCTGACGCGCAACGGAATCTTTGTGGTGCCCGAACCCCCGGCACCTGGTGATAAAGGAGTGTAGAACGTGTTATGAGTTCAAGCCAGCAATTCTGCACTTTTTTTCTCGATGGCAACTTCTTCGGTGCGCCGGCGGTGAATGTTCAGGAAGTGATCCGGTCTCTGCCCCTGACGCGCGTTCCGCTAGCGCCAGAGGTGATCGCGGGTCTCATCAATGTTCGCGGTCAGATAGTTCCGGTGTTGGACCTGCGGCGGCGCCTCGGGTTTCATGAAGGTTCATATTGCCCCCTGCCGGTGAACGTCGTAGTCCGCGTCGGCGACTGCGCGGTAAGTCTTCTGGTGGATGAAATCGGAGACGTCGTTGAGGTTCCAGACGAGGCATTCGAGAGCCCTCCGGCGACACTGCACGGAAGCGTTTGCGACCTGCTGCGCGGAGTGTACAAGCTGCCGGGACGCCTGCTGCTCGTGCTCGATCTTGATCGAGTGATAGATCTGGAGCGCTCGCTACCAGGCACAAGCCACGACTGTGGCAGAGATGATCCAAAGGTTCAACTGCCGAACACAGCAAGGAGAGTGCAATGAAACGTGCGCGCGTCGAGAAAAAATCCAGTAACCAAAACGGAGTCTTGCACGCCCTGCTGGCCGAAGTCAGTCTGCTGTCCCGGGCGATGGCCGAAGGCAGATTGTCGACCCGAGCCGATGGCAAGCGATTTCGGGGCGAATATCGCCAGATCATCGAGTCTCTGAACTCGACTCTCGATGTAGTCATCAAACCATTAGAGTCCAGCATGCAATTGATCGCGCGCCATACCGAAGAATTGTCTGGGGCATCCCAGGAAGTGGCAGCCACCAGTCAGGAGATCAGCAGCAACGCGGAAGAAACCTCGGTTCAAGCCAGCACCCTGGCCACTGCAACCCACCAGGTGAGCACAAACCTGGGTAGCGTTGCGACCGGTGCGGAGCAGATGTCGGCTACGGTCCAGAGCATCGCCAGCAATACCAGCGAGGCCGCCCAGATGGCCAGCGATGCCGTCAAGACTGCTCATCTCGCGAATGCCACAATTGCCAAGCTCGGGACATCGAGCGGCGAGGTTGGACAGGTCATCAAGGTCATCACCTCGATCGCTCAGCAGACGAACCTACTGGCGCTGAATGCAACCATCGAAGCCGCACGGGCCGGCGAAGCCGGCAAGGGTTTCGCGGTCGTGGCCACTGAAGTCAAAGAACTGGCCAGGCAGACCGCCAAAGCCACCGAGGATATCAGCCAGAAGATCACCGCCATCCAGGCTGATACCAAACAGGCTGTGGAATCGATTGCGAGCATCACGAGGATCATCAACCAGATCAATGACATTTCGGGAACGATTGCGACCGCAGTCGAGCAACAGAGTGCGACCACGAACGAGATGTCGCGCAATGTGCAGGAAGCAGCGCAGGGCTCGGAAGAAATCTCACGAAACATTCAGGCGGTGGCGCAACGTGCCGACAGTACGACGCGCGCAGCTCAGAATGCTTTGAAGGCCGCCCGGCAGTTGATGGAAATGGCCACGCAACTGCGCAGCCTGGCGGAGCAATTCAGATCCAGCAACTCCGCGGGAGATGAAAGTTCCGCAAAAAACCCCCAAGCCGTTCAGGCGCGGGCTGCTCTCCTGTCGCTCTAAGACTGGACGCGGCCACTTCGCGGATTCAACCCTCGGCAGGGATCCGCTGACCTCAGGTGCTCAGTTTTTGGTCAAGCTACTTAGATAGCGATTGTTGAAATAAGTCGTAGACTTCTGCACAAATTCAAGAACCTTGAACATGCGCTCGCGCGCTTCGCGGTTCATCTCGCGGAACTGCACTGCGACCCCAGAACCCGGGTCCAGCCTCGCCACCACACCTTCCGCCGCCAAGCTGGGATCATCCATGGAAAAGCCGAGCTTGATTTTGGTTCCGGCAGCCAGGATCGTACTGGTCTCGATATAGCAGCCGCCCATGCTGATATCGGTGATGTTGGCAAACAGTGGAATGCCTCCGCCTTCCGCGTGTACCTCGATGGTGACCCGGCACTTCAGGCGGGGATGCGCCCGGCGATCCTTATAAGACAACTGCTTCTGCTTCTCCAGATACATTCGACGGTCGGCTTCTGTCAGAAGCTGCTCAGCATCGTTGCCGTCCTCGGGATATAGGGCCCGCCCTACGCTCAAAGAGAGCAGATCTTCGCCGCATACCTCATTTCCCGCCTGACGGGCTAAGGTGCGCATCTGCTCTGCTTTTTTCCCCGCCGCATCCGCCGCCAGTCCGGGAGCGATGACCACGAATTCATCTCCGCCCATTCGGGCCACATAGTCATACTCGCGGCAACTATCCTTGAGAGCCTGGGCAAACAGACGCAACACGCGATTGCCTTCCAGATGTCCGAAACGATCGTTGATCTGCTTGAAACCATCCATGTCTGACACCATCACCGTCAACGATGAGTTATCACGCTTGCAGCGGGCCAGTTCACGATCCAGTTGGAGGAATAGAGATCGGGCATTGGGCAGGCCGGTCAGGTAATCGGTGGTCGCCGAGTTCTCTGCTTGCTGATACTTGAGGGCGTTTTCGATGGCCAGCGCCATTTTGCCGCTGACGGCGAGCAGAATCCGCAGGTGGTCGGATGTAAACCCATCGCGTTCAGCGCGATACAGCGCCAAAACTCCAATGACCCCGCCAACTCCCTCCAGCGGTACCGCCAGCGCGGAACGCAGAGTGCTGAACTTGGAAGGATCGTTCAAATATCCGGGCTCCACAGAGGGGTTGCCGTTAATGATGGGCTTACGGTTGTGCGCTACCCAGCCGGATAAGCCCTGACCGATGGGAATGCGCAGTGAAGAAAACAGGCGGTAATTGTCACCATTCACATATTCCGGGACCAGCTCCGTATCCCGCTTGATGTAAATGGCGATGGCGTCGTACGGCACCATGGGCTTCAGCTTTACCGAAAATACCGAGAGCGTTTCTCCCAGGCTCAGCGAAGCCCCGAGATCCTGGCTCAATTCGAACAGCGCCTGGGCTTCCTGCCGGGCGGCCGCGATGGAGGATAAGAACGTGTTTTCGCGTCCGGCATAATCCTGTGCCACCGCGTTTTCGAAGCCAGCCGCCGGTTCAACCCCGCGCTCGATCTTGATCGCCGTGGAAAGCGGTGCGTTGGGATCTTGCGCTGACTTGGCAATCGCCAACCGCTCCAGGTGCTGGTACCGCTTCTGCAAAACGTCAACAATTTTCGGATCGAAGGACTTGCCCGACTCGACGGCCAGCTTTTGCATTACTTCTTTGAGCGGCAACGCTCGGCGATACTGGCGGTCCGAAGCCAAGGCATCGAGGTAATCAACCGCCGACAGAATCCGCGCTCCGATGGGAATCTCTGCCCCTTTCAATCCCAGCGGATAGCCCGAACCGTCCCACTTCTCATGATGAGCCCGCACAATCGGGACTACAGGATAGGGAAAACGCACCCGCTCCAGAATCTCGGCGCCTACCAGAGTGTGGATTTTCATCTTCTCGAATTCTTCCGGCGTCAGCCGGCCCGGCTTCGAGATGATGTGCTCCGGAACCGCCAGTTTGCCAATATCGTGCAAGAGTGCGGCGGCGTGCAGCGCCTCCAGTTCAGGCCCGTTGACGCCAAGTTCTTTGGCGACTTCTATGGCATAGACGCGCACGCGCTGCAGATGCTCGTGCGTGGTGTGGTCCTTGGCTTCGATGGCCAGCGCCAAAGCTTCGATAGTCCGCAAATGCAAACTGGCCATCTCCTCGACATGGCGCTTCTCGTCTTCCAACTTTCCGAGGTAGAGCCGGTAGGAGCGATAGATGAGGTACATCGCGGGGAAAACGAGCAGGCAAGTTTCCCAGTTGTAGTTCCGGTTCAGCCACGCGATGATTCCTGCAATGCCTGCCCCCACGAGATAATAGGGAAATGACCAGAAGTAGCAGTCAACCAGGATGCGGCTCAGCCGCCGGTGTTCAGTCAGGGAGATAACCATCGCGATCGTACCCGCATTCGCGATGAAGTAGACCGTCGCTGCCAGACCGAGAAGGATCAACCGGCTCTCACCGGGCAGATTGGTGAGCCGCTGATGGTAGATGATGTAGGCCAGCGCCGTTGAGATCGATCCGGCGCAAATGTTGAACGTGACCTGCAGCGCTTTCGGTCGATCGGGGTACAGGCACTGCGCCAACATCGAGACCGCGCCCAGGATCATGGTTTCCGTAAAGCTGAGCTCCAGGACGCCGATCAGGATGAACAGGAAATTTACCGACAGGGTGCCCGTGATACCAGGTAGATTCACCTTGAGCCGCGAAGCTACAATCGCTATCCCGAGATAGCATATGAACTCAGCGATGTTTTTGCTGCTCTGATGAATTGCGGCATAGAGCAACAAGCTGATCCCAGCCAGAATAATCAGGCTGATGAACAGTTTCGCCAGAGCGGACAAGCTTCTCCAGGAACGCGAGTGCTCCGGCAGACCTATAGCAATGCTGGTTGCGCCAGTCATTCGAGTGGGCACACTGCCGCAGCGAATGCAGCAGGTGCCCTTTATCAATAACAGCTAACCGACTTAGAAACAACAATTTGGAAGCCTTCCGCGAAACTTCGGTAACTCACCGTAGTTCCCTTCGGATGTTGACAGGAATGGCGTCATTTTTGGCGCGAAGGAACGAGACGGGATAGCAGCTAAATAATTCCAAACGGTATAAGTCAAACGGACTGGGAAACGTCTTCCTCAGCGGTGTCTTGGTTACCTTCATTATGGGAGGTTGAGGTAGTTGTCTTACCGCGACGCATAGCCACAATGCCCGTCCGGACCATTTCGAGCACGCCATAGGGTCGCAGCACTTCCAGCAAGCCGTCGATTTTGTCCTCGCCCCCGGTGATTTCGATGATCAGTGACTCGGGAGCAACGTCCACCACACGGGCCCGAAAGACGCTGGCGAGTTCCAAAACGTGCGAGCGAGCCTCGTGGGTGGCAGCAACTTTGATCATGGCCAGGTCCCGCACAATGGAAGGTTCGCTGGTGATGTTCTCGACCAGCAGAACATTCACCAGTTTGTAGAGGTTGGCCTCAATGCGGCGCGCCTGATCGAGGTCTGCGTCAACCGTAATGGTCATGCGCGAGACCTCCGGCTTCTCCGTCCGGCCCACCGTGAGCGAATCGATATTGAATGCGCGCCGGCGAAACAGAGACGCCACCCGCGTCAGCACTCCGGGCTTGTTCTCCACGTACACAACATATGTGTTCAGCATGTTTTCTTCCTACTCGTCGGCAGCAGTCTCCACGATCTTGCTCGGCCGACGGATCATCTCGTGCAGCGACGCACCCGCAGCCACCATGGGATAGACCGTGTCTTCCTGCTCGACGCGGAAATTCAGCAGCACGGGTCCATCGTGCGCCCGTGCCGCCCGCACCGACGGCACAACCTGCGAGCGTTCTGTAACTGTGATGCTGTGAATGCCATAAGCCTCGCCCAATTTGGCGAAATCAGGATTCAGCAATGGAGTTGCAGCATAATTGCGCTCGTAGAAGAATTCCTGCCACTGCCGGACCATCCCCAAGAATCCGTTATTGATGATCGCGATGTTGATTTTGAGCTTTTCCTGCACAATGGTTGCCAGTTCACAGAGGGTCATCTGAAATCCGCCATCGCCGACGACCACCCACACCTCAGCTTCGGGACGCGCTACCTTCGCACCGACCGCGGCAGGTAACGCGAAGCCCATCGTGCCCAAGCCTCCCGAAGTGATCAGGCTCCGCGCTTTTTCGTGCTTGTAATATTGCGCTTCCCACATCTGGTGCTGGCCGACATCGGTCACAACCACGGTGTCGCCGTCGCGAGTCTCGCGCCACAGGTCGTTGATGACGTGCGCGGCGTAGAGATGGCCGCTGTCCGGCAGGTTTTGAATATCACGAACTGCCGAATCGCCCTTGAGTTTGTCAATGAAGTCGAGCCATTCGCTGCGGTCAATGGATTCCACCTGCGGCAGCAACTCATGCAGCACTTCGCGGAGATCTCCGACCAGCGGCACATCCACCTTGACGTTCTTGTTGATCTCCGCCGGATCAATTTCGATGTGAATCTTTTTTGCGTTGGGAGCGTAGGTTTTAAGATTGCCCGTGACGCGATCGTCGAAACGCATGCCGAACGCCAGGAGCAGGTCGGCTTCCTGAATCGTGTGATTTACCCAAGCTTCGCCGTGCATGCCCATCATGCCGAGATTGAGTGGATGTGCCGCCGGAAACGCGCCAATACCAAGGAGAGTCAACGCCACGGGGATTCCGGCGCGCTCGGCAAAGTCGCGCACTTCCTGCATCGCTCCCGAGATGAGGATGCCGTGCCCTGCCAGAATAACCGGGCGCTTCGCATTGTGTATCAGGTCGAGCGCCTGTTCGTATTCCTTCTGCTCCGGTGACAAATCCGGGCGATACCCCGGCAGTTGCGGCTTGGCCGCATCCCAGTCGAATGCGCACGAAGTCTGCTGTGCGTCTTTAGTGATATCGACCAGCACTGGGCCGGGTCGCCCCGATCGGGCCACGTAAAAAGCCTCCCGGATGGTCCGTGCGACCTCGTTGGCGTGAGTGACTAGATAGTTATGTTTGGTGATCGGCAATGTGACGCCGGTGATGTCGGTTTCCTGAAACGCGTCTGAGCCGATCAACTTGCTTCCAACCTGGCCGGTGATGCAGACAATCGGAGAAGAATCCAGCATGGCGGTGGCGATGCCGGTCACCATGTTCGTAGCCCCGGGCCCTGAGGTGGCAACCGCGACCCCAACCTGGCCGCTGGCGCGCGCATATCCGTCCGCCATGTGAGTAGCGCCCTGCTCGTGACGCACCAACACATGATGAATTTTGCTATGCTTCAGCGCGTCATAGGCGGGCAGAATCGCTCCACCCGGATAGCCGAATACATGCTTCACGCCTTCGCGCTCGATGCATTCCCAAAGAATGCTCGCCCCGGTCATACTTTTCCCAGCCGTGTCCTTCATGCCAACCTTCCCTACGCCCAAAAATGCAAAACCCACCGAGCCAGTGATTGGCGGGCGGGATTCGGGAGCTTTGGAATTTCCTGTTGCTCAGCTCACTGCTTCCCTCCACACCGGCCCGGGACACAAAAGTGGTACTCCCGGAACGACGACACTAATTCGGTGCAGATAGACGTTCTTCATAAGCCGTTTCAAACAGTGCACAGATGGTACCGAAGCCCCCCATGTTGCTGCAAGTAGCAAGTGACGAGTACCAAAAATCCGTGTTCTGGTTAGAGCCGAAGAATCTGGCGCGCCACATCCTGCGCCGCTTGGGCCACGTTCTCCGGCTTTCCCAGGTCTCGCCAATAGTATTCGTCCGTCCGAAAGGCCATGATTCTTTCATTCGCTGCCGCCAGCCGCAAATACGTATCGACGATCGAAAATACTCCCTGCTCGCTCATCATTTTCAGAAACTTCGGAGAAATCACATGAATACCCGAAAATGCCAGTCCCTGCGGTTCTGCCGCAGACCGCACAATCTCCGGCGAGCGATCTAGCCCTCGGCGCCTTCCGCACAGCTGACCATCTTTGTCGAATAATAAGTATCGTGAGGTCTCTCGTTCCTGCACCGCCAATGTGACCAACGCCTCATGCTCGCGATGGAAGTGCATCATCCGTCCGAGGTTAATCGTGCTCAGCACGTCCACATTGTGCAGAACGAAAGCATCCTTGCAATCTTCAAAGAACCACGCCGCTCTCTTCAGGCCGCCGCCAGTGTCGAGCAACACCTCTTCCCGCGAAATCTCAACTTGCGATCCGAAATTGTGGTTCTGGTTCAGAAACTCGACCACCATATCGGCAAAATGATGGACGTTGACGATCACATCGCGTATTCCGAAACTAGCCAGCCGCCGAATCGTGATCTCCAGCAACGTAAGCCCGCCAACTTCGACCAGGGCTTTCGGCCGCTTGTCGGTGAGAGGGCGCAGTCGCGTGCCCAGGCCAGCGGCGAGAATCATTCCTTTCATCGAGCAGCTTTCTCCGCCTTTGGCCGCTCCCCTTCCATGCGCTCGAGTTCGCGATGCCGCACCATAATCTCGAGTCCGGTTCGTCCTCGCAATCGTTTCGCCACCTGCTCAGCCAGATACACCGATCGGTGCTGCCCACCGGTGCATCCGAAGGAAACCATCAGGTGCTTGAACCCGCGCTGCTGATAGTTATTCACGCTCGAATCGACCAACGACATCACGCTAGCCAGAAACTGGTGCACGCTTTCCTGCTGGTTGAGGTAGTCGATCACGGCAGCATCCTTTCCGGTCAGCGCTTTGAACCGCTCCTCGCGACCGGGGTTCGGCAAGCTGCGCCCGTCGAAAACGAACCCTCCGCCGTTGCCGCTCTCATCCTTGGGCAGCCCGCGATGAAACGAAAAACTTATGATGCGCACGACCAGATTGTCTGCATCCGAGGCGAGCGCCTGCAGTTTCTCCGACGCCAGCATGCTGTGAAAGGCTTCCATCAGTGTAGGGAGCATCACGGGAAGCTTGACGTTGTGCAGCAGCCATCTCAGATTTTTCAGAGCATAGGGAACACTCTGCAGAAAATGCACTTTGCGCTCGTAGAACCCCCGGAAGCCATAGGCGCCCAGCGCCTGCATGATACGTATGTAAACGTAGGCGTAGTAGTGCTGCATGAAAGCTTCGGGCTTCACATCTGCAAAGCTGCGCAGATTTCCCAGGTACTCGTCGAGCAACTGCTGCCGTAGCTCCGGCGGAAGATCGGCCTTAGCGTCGTACAGAAGTGAGGCGACATCATATTGCAAGGCGCCCTTGCGCCCCCCCTGATAATCCAGGAAATATGGCTGCCCTTCGCGCAGCATGATGTTGCGCGACTGAAAATCACGATACAAAAAATAGTCTCGCTGGGCGCTCAACAGGAACTTCGTCAGCCGGCTGAAATCGTCTTCCAGCGCCTGCTCGCTGAACGGAATGCCAGCCAGCCGTAAAAAGTAATATTTGAAATAGTTGAGATCCCACGCGATCGACTGCCGGTCGAAGCTTCCCCGCGGATAGCACACCTTATAATTCAAATCGCGCGCCGCTTCGATCTGAAATCGCGGCAGCGTTGCAATCGCCTTCCGGTAGGCCTCGACCACCGCCGGACCGATGTTCGTTCCGTTACGATTTTTCGAAAGCAATTCAAACAGCGACGTGTCTCCGAGATCCTCCTCGAGATACGCTCCCTGGTCCAGATCCTCGGCGTAAATTACCGGCACCGGCAATCCGTGTTTGCGAAAGTGGCGCGAGAATTCCAGGAAAGCGGCATTCTCTTCGCGCACGCCATACAAAATGCCAATCGCGCTGACGTCCCGGCCGCGCAGTCGAATGATCTTCCGCCCGGAGCCGCCGAGTTCCCCCTGCACGGACTCCACCCGCTCCACAGGAAAGTGATAATGCTGCTCGAATAGATTCTTAAGAACGTCCATGGTTGGGGAGTCCTGTCGCGGATTCACCACAAAGATATCATTGAAAGGGAGTTGCAGTGCGGCCGGAGAATCAAGCAGAAAACCGCAAGAGTATCTATTGAGGATTGCATAATAGTTACAAGGGAAGCAGTTCTGCCTGAGTCGGCCAATAGGGGCGCCATTGGGAATGGGGAGCACCCGCGAGCGCTTCGCGCCACAGGCGAT
>DASYYT010000140.1:0-12733 GCA_035949755.1 Candidatus Sulfotelmatobacter sp. | reverse complement strand
CGGGCCACGCGCGTCACTTCCGACGCGAACGATCGCAGTTGGTCCACCATCGTGTTGATGGCCTCTTTCAGCTGCAGAATTTCGCCGCGTACGTCCACCGTAATCTTTCGCGACAGATCGCCGCTAGCCACAGCGGTCGCGACCTCTGCGATGTTTCGCACCTGGCCGGTCAGGTTGCTGGCCATCAGGTTTACGTTGTCGGTGAGGTCCTTCCAGGTGCCGGCCACGTCCGGCACTTGCGCCTGTCCGCCGAGCTTGCCTTCGGTGCCGACTTCGCGCGCCACGCGCGTCACTTCCGCCGTGAACACTCCTAACTGCTGAATCATCGTGTTGACGAGGTTCGCGGAGCGCAAAAACTCGCCTTCCAGGGGACGGCCATCCACATCAAGGCGGACGGTTTGCGTCAGATCTCCCTGCGCCACCGCGGCAATGGCTCGCGTCATTTCGGTGGTTGGGCGCAGCAGATCTTCCACCAGGGTGTTTACAGAAACTTCCATCTCGCCCCACGCTCCGCGCGACTCGTGGAAGCGCGTGCGCTCTCGCGTCTTGCCTTGCTTGCCGACCACCTGGCCAACGCGCTTAAGTTCCTGCGACATGTGCTGATTGGCGGCGACAATTTCATTGAATGTGTCGGCAACTTTGCCGGCCAATCCCACCCACGTACCGGGCAGCCGTACCGTGAAATCGCCGTCACGCACGCTCTGCAGGCTGGCCAGGATAATTGCGAGATCGAGGGATTCCCCCGAGCCGTTGGTCTTTCCATTTTTTGGCGCAATGGATGGTAAGGTCTCAGGTGGTGTAGGTGTGAGTTGATTCGATGCAGATCGTTTCATCTTCTCTCCCCCAGAGGGGCTTTGGGACTAGCGTTAAACCAAACAGAGCGTTGCCCTGCATGGAACACATGCTTCGATTTCCGATATGGCTTGTTCTACATTGCACAACTTGGCGGACGCGGGAGAGCATCGTCGCCCTCTCGGGTACAGATTCCTAAGAATCTGGAATTACCCCGAGCCTACCCTTCGATATTGGACCATGGACGTTCAGATCACACCCTAAGGTATTTCCTGTAGCGGATGGGCAGTCTCATTTCTTGCAATTTGGCCTAAATTGTTCGAGAGCGCAACCCTGTGCGAGACATTCAAACTCTAAGCAACACGCCCGCAGGAGCGCCAGCGCTTCTCGCATCAGCCGATGTTCCAGTGTTCTTTTTGGACCGCCGGAGGGGCGATACTTTTACGAAGGTGAGCGCCCCTTTTGAGCATGACTTCCAGCGTTAGCATCGTCATTCCGGCCTATAACGAAAGTGCCCGTCTGGGCGCAACTCTTGATCGGGTGCTGGCCTTTATAAGCCGGCAGCCATGGGAAGCAGAAGTGGTTGTGGTGAACGACGGTTCCCAGGACGGCACGGCAGACGTCGTTCGAGGTTATGCACAAAGATGTCCAGACGTGCGGCTGCTGGAAAATCCAGGAAACCGCGGCAAGGGATACAGCGTTCGCAACGGCGTGCTGCATGCGAACGGCGGCTTCATTCTCTTCACCGACGCCGATCTGTCCTCGCCCATTGAGGAAGCTCCGAAGCTTCTCGACGCTCTTGGGCGCGGCGCCGATATTGCGATTGGATCTCGCTGGGTGCGCAGCGAACTGCAAACCAGGCGCCAATCCGTCGCCCGCCAGGTGCTGGGAAGGGTCTTTAATGGCTTGCTTCGAGTCCTGCTGCGATTGGACTTTAAGGATACGCAGTGCGGCTTTAAGGCATTCCGCCGCGATGCCGCCCGGGCGGTGTTTCCCCTGCAGCAGATCGAAGGCTGGGGCTTCGACCCGGAAGTCCTTTTTCTGGCGAACAGAATGGGATTCAAAGTGGAAGAGGTACCCGTGGTTTGGGCGCACGACGACCGCACCCGCATCAGTCCTCTCGCCGATGGCTCGCGAATGGTGGCAGACATGCTGCGCATTCGCTGGTATTCCCTGATCGGCAAATACGGCCAAGCTGGCGTCGTGTCCGCACCCGAGCATGGTTAAGTCAGGGACGCGTTATTTGTATGCAAACGTACAGGCGATCCGGACCTTAACTAGAGATCGCACCTTATGGGCGCCGCAAGCTGGGTGTCCCTATGCTGAATTGTTCGGGGGAATTTCATGACAGGAAAGAACACGGCAGTCTTCGGCATCTATCCGTCCCTTACTAGCGTTGAGATCGCAATCGACGAATTGAAATCCGCCGGTTTCCGGAAGACCGACATTTCAGTTTTATTTCCCGAAAACGCAGGCACTCGTGATCTTGCGACCGAAAAGAATACGAAAGCTCCGGAAGGGGCCTCCACCGGCGCGGGAACGGGGCTGGTTTTGGGCGGCGCCTTGGGTTGGCTGATCGGCATCGGTGCTCTGGCGATACCGGGCATAGGGCCATTCATCGCCGCGGGGCCGATCATGGCGGCTTTAGCTGGCGCCGGGGTTGGCGGCGCGGTAGGCGGAATCGCGGGCGCACTCATCGGCATGGGAATCCCCGAATACGAAGCCAAACGCTACGAGGGCCAGGTGAAAGACGGAGGCATTCTGTTGTCGGTGCACTCGGAAAACTCCGACTGGACCGCGCGCGCAAAGGAAATTCTGAAGAGCACGGGCGCGCAGGATATCGCCTCCACAGGAGAAGCCAGTGCCGACGAATCTTCCAACAACGTTCGTTTGCGGCCTGCCATTTGAGCTATCGCATGGTTGCGCTCAGGAAGTTTGCAGAACGCTCGTAAAGAGTTCCTCGCTGGGGCAGCGGCAACTTGGTCCCGTCTCTCCGTCATCGGAGTTTAGGGTTGAACTGGAGGTCAGGAATTGATCCACTCCTCGAATCCCTCGAACTCAACTTCTTTCTCCAAATCGTTGGTTGTCGTCGCGGTCGGCGTCACCATAGCGATGCTCTACTTTGGCCGCAGGATTTTCATTCCTCTCGCCCTGGCGTTTGTTTTAAGTTTCCTGCTCACCCCGCTCGTGGCCTGGCTGCAGCGGGTCCACCTAGGACGCATTCCTTCCGTTCTGATCGTGTTCCTTTTTGGTCTGGCGCTGACGGTTGGCGTGGGCTGGGGAGTCGCCGGCCAGTTACTCGACATTACCGCTCACATAAAAGATTACAGGACGAATGTGGAGCACAAGATCCAGGCTCTACATTCACGGAAAAGCGCTCCACTGAGCCAAGCCACCGCCACCGTGCAACAGTTGAACAAAGAATTGGCGACACCTCGCGCAGGACCGGGCAGTCAAACGACTAATGGGCATGCTGCGCACCCGATCCCAGTGCAGGTGACAAATCCTCCTGGCAGTTTTATTGAAGACTTGCGAACGATTCTCGGACCCTTGACGGGAACCCTCGAAACCGCCGGCCTGACCATCATCTTCATGGCTTTCATGCTGGTCAATCGCGAAGACCTGCGCAATCGGCTGATCCGGCTTGGCGGACAGGGGCAGATCAATGTCATGACCCAGGCTCTGGAGGATGCCAGCGACCGGCTAAGCCGCTACCTGCTGCTGCAACTTGTCGTGAACGCCTGTTACGGCGCTGTCTTTGGCGTGGCTGTGTATTTCATCGGAGTGCCGCACGCGCTTTTATGGGGCGCAATCGCAGCTTTGTTGCGCTTTGTCCCTTATGTGGGCATCTGGATTGCCGTCGCATTTCCCATGGCCATGGCATTGGCGGTGTTTCCCGGATGGAGTCAAACCTCGTTTGTATTCGCGGTATTCGCTGTCCTCGAAGTGACCGTCGCCAATATGATTGAGCCCTGGCTCTATGGATCGCATACCGGTATTTCGCCTTTCGCCATTCTTGTGGCGGCTGTGTTCTGGGCGAGCCTGTGGGGACCCGTGGGCCTGATCCTTTCGACTCCACTGACCCTGTGCCTGATTCTCGCAGGTCGTTACGTGCCGGAAATGGGATTTCTCGACGTCCTGCTGGGCGACGCCCCCGTTCTCAGTTCTGAAGAAGTGTTCTATCAACGGCTCCTGGCCATGGATGAGGACGAAGCCAGAAATATCGCCGAAGGCTATCTTCACGACAAGACCCTGACCGACCTCTACGAGTCCGTCCTGATCCCTGCCCTGCGCCTGGCAGAAGAAGACCGTCATAGCGATGCTCTGGGCGACCGCTCCACCGAATTCATTTATCAGAGCACAAGAGAATTAGTCGATGACCTTGGAGAGCGCACTGTCGAGGAAAGCTCCAAAGCCGGCACGCCTTCGGAGAGCATTACCTCCGCCCATTCGCAGGTGCGCGACATCAGCATTGGTTGTGTGCCTGCGCGAGATGAGGCGGACGAAGTAGTCGGCATGATGCTGGCTCAACTACTTAGCCAGGCAGGATACGCCAGAGCGCGTTACATCCCTATCGGCACCGTGGAAGACATGCTCCGTCAGGTTGGCGAAGGCGCATTCCAGATTGTATGTATTTCCGCGCTGCCGCCCTTTGCCGTTGGCCAGGCCCGCTCGCTTTGTAAACGCCTGCATGGACACTATCCCGATGTTGCGGTCGTGGTTGGCCTGTGGAAGTTCGCAGGCGGCGTCATCAAAGCTCAGGAGCGCATCGGTTCTTCCTGCACCGAAGCTGTGTCCACCACGCTATCGGAAGCCCTCCTGCAGATTGGACGCCTGGCTCATCTCAAGGCCGCAAAGGAGACCGAATCTAGCCCGGCCAAACACCGTTCCCAGATGGCATCAGACTAAAGGCGAGCAATGAGCCGTGAGCAAACCAGCCATAGCTCTGGCTCATCGCTCATAACTCATAACTCATAGCTCAAAAAGATACGGGCGGCACGGTCGCCGGTTAGCGCCCCGTTCCGCCCGCTTTGCAGAGAAAACTCTATCCTTCAGTCCGCCTGCGGCTCGTTACACCGTCCTTCTGCCCAAGACAAAATGCAGGATCAGGGAAATCACCGCGAATACAAGCAGCAGGTGGATCAATCCTCCCGCGACATGAAACACGGTGAAGCCGCAAATCCAAGCAATCAGCAGAATGACGAACAATATTGTCCAGATGCTCATTTTGTTCTCCTCGCCTCGAAGTTCCCACTCCAAGTCCTAAATCTTGTTCCGGGTAACTTCCAAGCCTATGAACCCGCGGTACAAGAATTGTCAGTTCCTAACCATACTGGCAGTGCCCGCTCCAGTCATTAACGCGAATCTTGTAGCCCTTCGGAAATCTGTATGTACATCTCGCGCGGTAATCTCGCAGAAAATACTGGACTTGCGCCCAGTTCAGGAGCGCGGCTACTTTGTAAACATCAAATGCGTCACCCTTGGCCTGATTCAGGCAACTAAGACAGACGGCTCTTTTTCAGAGCTGGCAAGAAAAGAGGGTTTCAACGTGATCCGGCGAAGACGCTCTTCACTTCTGGTCGGGTATTGAGTGAACAATCTCTTATGGCGAAATTCATTCTCCGCTCACTTCGCTTTCTCCTCAGCGCTTCCTGCGCCATGGCTCTGTTCGCGGGCCTCTCAAAAGTCTGCGCCGCCTATTCCGTACTCACGCACGAGGAAATCGTTGATCTCGTGTGGAAGGACGACATTGTTCCCCTCCTGACCCAGCGTTTCCCCGATGCCACGCCGGAGGATCTCAAGAAGGCTCACGCTTTTGCCTATGGCGGCTCGCTTATTCAGGACATGGGCTACTACCCTTTCGGCAGCAAATACTTCAGCGATCTCACACACTACGTGCGCAGCGGAGATTTCATCGTGAATCTACTCAACGAATCGACTGATCTCGACGAGTACGCATTCGCGCTCGGCGCTCTGGCTCACTATTCGTCCGATAACTTGGGACACCCTACCATCAATCGATCAGTCGCGCTGCAGTATCCCAAGTTGCGAGAAAAATTCGGGAACGAGGTTACCTATGAAGACGACCCGAAAGCCCATATTCGGGTCGAGTTCGGCTTTGACGTGGCCCAGGTGGCGAAGAATCGCTATACCTCCGATCGCTATCACGACTTCATTGGCTTTGAAGTCTCGAAACCCGTGCTGGAGCGCGCCTTTCAGGACACCTACGGCATCCCGCTGAGCCAGGTGCTGCCCAAGGAAGACCTGGCGGTGGGAACCTTTCGACGCGCCATCAGCAAGATCATTCCGGAAATGACAAGGGTGGCGCTGCTGGCGCGCAAAAAGGAACTCGTCTCCGAGACCCCGAATTTCAACTCCAGAAAATTTCGTTACTATCTTTCCCGCTCCAGCTACAACCGAGAGTGGGGCAAGGGATATCGCAAGCCCGGGTTTGGCACCCGCGTGCTGGCTTTTTTTCTCAAGCTCGTACCCAAAGTCGGACCTTTTAAGGCCCTCGATTTCAAGATTCCAACCCACCAGACTGAGGACCTCTATATCGCCAGCGTCGATCGCAGTCTGGATAATTACAGAAGTCTGCTGAAGGAAGTTCGAAAGCAGGACCTGCGCTTGCCGAATACCGATTTCGATACCGGGCGAATGACGCATGCCGGTGAATATGCTCTCACCGACAACGCGTATGCTCATCTGCTCGACGATCTGGCAAAAGACAACTTTATTCAAGCCTCTCCTGAATTGCGCGATAATATTCTCGCCTTTTACAGCGATCCGAAAGCTCCGTTGGCTACCAAACGAAAACCTCATTCTTGGCAGAAAACTGAATCTGAATTGCAGCTCCTCAAGAACACTCCGCCGCAGAGTCCGCCCGCAATTCAGATTTCGACGGCGCCTTAGCTGAATTTTCACTCCGCGATGCATGGCGGACGCGGATTCAATGCATTAGCCTTCAATTCCCAACCTTCGTTGCTGTTACCGCAACTAAGTTGAAGCAGTTTCTAAATATGGAGTGCGCCTCGATGCGCAGTTCAGAGGGAGGATTATTGATGGCAGACGATATGGAAAAAAATCGCCAGCAAGGACAACAGAGCGGACAATCCGGCCAGCAGGGCGGGCAGTCCGGTCAGCATGGCCAGACTGGTCAAGGCGGACAGCAGAGCGGACAATCCGGCCAGCAGAACCAGCAGAAAAAGGGCGGACAGGGACAGAACGAAGAAGACGAGAACCTGAACCGTCAGCGCCGTGCATCGTAGTTTGTTCGAGTCACAGATGAAGCCAAGTCCCGGGGACGCCCGGGACTTCGTTTCAGAGCCGGATTCTTAATACGATAGCCAGAAGAAATAAACGGTCATCCCCGCCCCCACCAGCACGACGAACCATCGAATCCAGATCTGCGGCGCCTTCATCGCGTAGTGTGCCCCCAGGTATCCGCCCGCGATTCCGCCAACGATCATGATAAAGCCCTGTCGCCAATACACTGCGCCTTTCACAATAAACGTGATGACCGCAACTCCGTTGATGACGAATCCCATCACGCTCTTCAGCGCATTCATCGCGTGAATGTCCGTCATTCCCAGTGCCGCCAGCATGGCCAGCATCACAATCCCCATGCCGCCGCCGAAGTAACCGCCGTAACCTGCAACGCACAACTGGAACAAAGTTGCCGCGACCAGTGCTGCTTTCGTGCTTTCATGCTCGAGGACCGAGGCGCGCCCGCCGGTCAATTTTTTTCCGAACGCGAAAAGCAGCGTTGCCCCCAGCGTCAACCAGGGCAGAACCCGCATGAACGTATGAGCCGGAGTCTTCAACAACAGGAGCGCGCCCGCCAGGCCACCCACTATGCTCGCGCTCAGCAGCGGAATCATCACGCGCCGCGGTACGTCCAGCCGCTCGCGATATGCGCCCCCGCTCGCGGCAGCGGCGCTCCACAGTGCGATCGTATTGGTGGCGTTGGCAGGAATCGGAGGCACGCCGGTGAACAGCAGCGCCGGAAAGGCGATAAAACTTCCGCCTCCGGCCACTGCGTTCAACGCGCCCCCCAGCGTACCCGCCAAGAAAAGAAAAACGATGGTCTCGACAGCCAAGCAGCTAGGTGTACCAGAAACTGTACCGCTGTGCCACTCAGCCGGTGGACGATTTTCTGATTACTTCTGTTACTGCCCGTAATCCACCGAGACCTTGTAGAAACATCTCTTCTCTTTCAGGGTTAATATCAGGGAAACACTGGGGGATTTTCTATGCGGAATCAAGCGCTGTTCTTCGTCATATTCCTGCTCTGCAGCGTCGCCTGGAGCAACACCTCGTCCAGCGAGCAGCAATCAATGCCTGGCATGTCGAGCCATGACATGTCGACCATGAAAGATATGCCGATGGGCAACGACAAAGACGAAGCCGAGGCCAGCGCTCACGTCATGCACTCCATGGAAGGCCAAATGGATATGGGACCGCACATGAAAATGACTTCATTGCGTCCGCCCAAGCCCGGCGATTCTGTCCGCGCTCAGCAGGTCGTGGAGCAGGCACGGGAAGCTTCAGAAAAATACCAGGATTACCACGCCGCACTGGCCGACGGATTCAAGATCTTCCATCCCGAAGTTCCCCAGAAGATGTACCACTTCACCAACTATGGTTATGCGATAGAGGCTGCTTTTCGCTTCAACCCCCAGCATCCTACTTCGCTGTTATATGAAAAACATGGCGACGGCTACAAACTCATCGGCGTGATGTACACCGCTCCCAAGCACTTCACCGAGGATCAGCTCGACGAGCGCATTCCCCTGAGCGTGGCGCAATGGCACGAGCACGTGAATTTCTGCATGCCTCCGGCTGACCAGAGAAAAGAGTTACTCGCTCCGCATCCGCAGTTTGGGTTGCGCGGATCGATCACGACTCAGCAGGCCTGTGACGCTGCCGGCGGCACTTTCCATCCCGTGGTCTTCAACTGGATGGTTCACGTTTATCCCTTCGAAAAAGACCAGGCCAGCATCTGGTCGGTCGAACGCCAGCACGGTGACGCGGATTAATCGCGGCTCAACCCTCTCGGTTTGTCAGAGTCCGCGCCGTCAGCGCCCGCATTAATTGGGTCAGCTTTACTCCGAATCGGCGGTCGGACTTGCTCATTCATCGAACCCGGTCCCCAATCGCGCGAATAATTCCGAACCTCCATCTGATCACAAAACACCGCGCCGCTGTGCTATCCACGCAGCGAATTCACGCCATTCTATTGCTACCGCTCTGCACATCCACTCGTCCAAGAAATATCATCCCTGCGGCGTCGAAGTTGAACTTCTAGCGAGGAGATCACGTACCGTCCATCGCGGGGAAATGCCAAAGTCGAGGTGACTTTGGCGAAGAAGAAGGTTCAGCGGGGTCTGGGGATCCTCTCACACTCGGTTTGGCGGCCCAGGTGAGAGAACCCCCATAGCGGAAGCGCAAGCTTGTGGCTTTGTTCGCTTGACCCCGGCGGCAGCATTGTAGGCGATCCGTGGGGAAACACAAGTGTTTTCTCGCGATGGTCGTGAACCGGGCCGCCCCAACCGCCTCCCGACGCATTCGGGAGAAAAGGAGCAGGCATGAAGTTCGCGACAATTTCCAAATCCCTGGTGATGACACTAGCTCTGCTGCTGGCCTCCAGCGCTTTCGCGGCCAACAAGGCCAGCCTGACATTGACTCATCCCGCAACCGTGAACGGAACCACACTCAAGGCCGGTGACTACAAGCTTGAGTGGGACGGCGCCGGCCCCAACGTCGAAGTCAGCATCAAGCAAGGCAAGAACGTCGTTGCCAAGGTGCCGGCCAAGATCGTGCCACTGAGCTCGACCTCACAGAACGATGCCGCGCTGATGAAGACCAACCCCGACGGATCCAGTACCCTGGCTGGCATTCGCTTGGAAGGCAAGAAGTTCGGGCTCGCACTCGGGGAGGAAACCGACGGCATGCAGGCCGGATCCAGCAAGTAGTACACCAGTCCAGCTCAAAGCCGAGCACCACAACAAATCAGATTGCAGATTGAAGATTGCAGATTTCAGAACGGCGCCAGCGCCACCGGCGCCGTTCAAGCTGCAATCGCAAATCTGCAATCTGAAGCGCTTCCCCACATCAGTTCGACGCCAGAACGTCGTCGTAATAATTTACCATCGCCCGCTTCGGCTTCGTCTTCAACCCCTTCAGCGGCACCTTCTGTTCAATCGACGAGTTCCCGCTGGTATGGCCCGGCCGAGGACAGCGGTGTTGCCATCGGCCATTTCGATATAGGTCGGCACCAACATGCGGAATCTGTCATCCACTCTGGAATGCTTTAACTTGAAACTCAACACCACGTCAATATTCGGTCCCGGGTCGCTTTTTACACAATCTACGTTACGTTACCTTTTCTAAATCCCCAGTTATATCGTCTTGCATCCAAGTCCTATAATTAATAGCAGCGGTCTTCTGGGGGCCCAAAAATCATGGCAGAGATGACGATTGCGCCGGTTGCGACGCATGGCTTTTTTGTGGATGGACGTTGGCAACAGGAGGGCGATCTCGTCGAGATCCATGCGCCCTATGACGGCAGTTTGATCGCCCGCGTCACTCAGGGACGCAGGGAACACGCCGAAGCCGCGATCGTTGCCGCGGTGAAGGCCTTCGGAACTACGCGCCGGCTGCCCGCCTTCGAGCGCCAGCGTGTCCTCCGCCAGATATCCGCATCCATCGCCGAGCGCAAAGAAGAATTCGCCCACACCCTCGCTCAGGAAGCCGGCAAGCCCATCAAGGCGGCCCGCATCGAAGTTGAGCGCGCTATCTTCACCTTCAACGTCGCCGCCGAAGAAAGCACCCGCATCTATGGCGAATTCCTCCCGCTGGATTGGCAGGAATTCACCGCCGGACGCTGGGGCATTGTCCGCCGCTTCCCCCTCGGCCCCATCGCGGGCATCACACCATTTAATTTCCCCATCAACCTGGTGGCGCACAAGGTTGCCCCCGCGATCGCCGCCGGATGTCCCATGGTGCTGAAGCCGGCGCCGCAAACGCCGCTCTGCTCGCTGCTTCTCGCCGAATGCGTGCAGCAGGCTGGCTGGCCTGACGGCGGCCTCAATGTGCTCCCGCTCTCGAATGAGGATGCCGGCCTGCTGGTCACCGACGACCGCATCAAGCTGATCAGCTTCACCGGCAGCGTGCCCGTGGGGTGGGACATCAAGCGCCGCGCTGGAAAAAAGAAGGTCGTCCTCGAACTCGGTGGCAACGCCGGCGTCATCGTCCACAGCGATGCCGACCTCGCCTACGCCGCCGATCGCTGCGTTACCGGAGGCTTCGGATACGCTGGCCAGACCTGCATCTCGGTGCAGCGCATTCTCGTTGAACACTCCGTCTACGGAAGGTTCATCGACCTCTTCGTCGAAGCCGTGAAGAAGCTTAAGACCGGCGATCCTCTCGATGAGTCCACCGACGTGGGCCCGCTCATCCGCGAAAGCGACGCGATCCGCACCATCACATGGATTGAAGACGCCGTCCGCGCTGGCGCCCGCCTGCTCTGCGGCGGACACCGCAACAATCTCGTCGTCGAGCCCACCGTCCTGACCGGCACTAAGCCCGAGATGAAAGTAAACTGCCAGGAAGTTTTCGGACCGGTCGTGACCGTCGAGCCCTATCGCGATTTCGATCAAGCCCTGCGCCAGCTGAACAACACGGCGTACGGCATGCAAGCTGGAGTCTTCACCCGCGACGCCAAGCTGCTGTTCCAGGCCTATGAAGAACTGGAAGTCGGCGGCGTCATCGCCGGAGACGTTCCCTCCTTCCGCATCGATCACATGCCCTACGGCGGCGTGAAGGATTCCGGTCTCGGTCGCGAAGGCCTCCGCTACGCCATCGAAGAAATGACGGAACCCAAATTGCTGGTGATGAATCTGCGCTAGCGCTCCGTCGCCTCCCGTCGGGTCGTCATCCTGACCGGAGCTGTTTTCCAGGCGCAGGGAAGGATCTCCATGCATCAGCGTTCTTCCCGTTGAAAAACTCAACAATTTTCCAGTTACGTTCCTTTCAAAACTTTTCTTCTGCGAAATTTCAAAATCACGCGACAAAGCTCTGCGAAATATTTATAATTCTGAGTTTCGCAAACAGCAGAGAACCAGTGGGTGGTTTTCTCTTTCAACCAGGAACTGTCGCACTAACAGCGGACGAACTTAACAAAATAATGCTCCGCCGGGTCTCTTCGAGCCAGATCTCATAAGAGAATGTCGCAGATCTTTCATCGCAGCACGAACACGCTCGCTCGCGCCACCATTTTCGGCGCTATCTTCGTAATCGGAGCTTTGGTCTGGGTGGGTTATGCCATCCAGGGCTCTCCCTATGTCACGCTGGCGGGCGTGCGCAAGCCGCAGCCTGTTCCTTTCAGCCACGAACATCACGTCACTGGATTAGGCATTGACTGCCGCTATTGCCACACCTCAGTCGAGACTTCGAGTTTCGCCGGCATTCCTCCCACCAAGACCTGCATGAACTGCCATTCGCAGATCTGGACCAATGCCAAGCTGCTTGAACCCGTACGCGCCAGCTATCGCAGCGGCGAATCGCTCCAGTGGACGCGGGTCAACTCGCTTCCTGATTTCGTTTATTTCAACCACAGCATTCACGTCACCAAGGGCGTCGGCTGCAACACCTGCCATGGCCCGGTCGACCGCATGCCGTTGATGTACCAGCAGGAATCGCTGCAGATGGAGTGGTGCCTGAGTTGCCATCGCGCGCCGCAGAACAATCTCCGCCCGCGCGACCAGGTGTTCAATATGCGATATCAGCCGCCGACCAGCTCCGCTCCAGTGATTTTCGATGGCAACAGCTATACCGATCAGGCGACTCTGGGAGCCGCCCTGGTCAAGAAATACAACGTGCGCAACGTGGTTGACATTACCACCTGCAGCACGTGCCACAGGTGAGATCAATCCGGACA
>DASYYT010000139.1:0-4100 GCA_035949755.1 Candidatus Sulfotelmatobacter sp. | reverse complement strand
GAGGTTCAGGGTGGTCCGCATGATAGCTACATGATGTCATTATTCTGGATTGATGTCAGCATTTGAGATACGTCATCAATCCCGAAAATGTGATGCAGATAGATTGATCCGAGATAGATTGATCCGAAGGTGCGCTCTCTGCAACCGCGCAAACGACTGATCGGCCGGCTACATCTTGTACTTCCCCAAATCTTCGTCGTTCAGCCCCTCCAGCCACTTGCGCAACTCTTCGCTGGTCACCCGGTCCGACATATTTGCCGCCAACTTCGAAGTCTTCAGCACCACGTCCTCGACGAAGATCGGGCAATCTACCCGCAGCGCCAGCGCGATTGCATCCGAAGGCCGCGAATCGATGCTGATCACTTCCCCGCTGCGCTCCAGCCAGATCACCGCGTAAAACGTGTCTTCTTTCAGTTCCGTGACCACGACCTTGTGCACCTGCGTCTCCAGTCCGGTCAGCACGTTCTTGATCAGGTCGTGCGTCATGGGACGCGGCGTCGACACCTTCTCCATCTCCAGCGCGATCGCATTCGCCTCGTACACTCCCACCCAGATCGGCAGCACGGTCTCCCCGCCAACGTCCTTCAAGATCACAATCGGCATGTTGCTCACCGGATCCATCATCAGGCCGCGGATTGTCATTTCGACTTCCATGGAGACCTCCAAATGCTTGTTTATAGCACCATTTCGCCCACCAGGCTGTTGGGAAAACTGGCCGTAACGATCACTGGCGCATAGGTGCCAACCTTGGGAGCAGCCGCGGCGGGCGCGGTGAAGTTCAGGGTTTTGTTCTGCGATGTGCGCCCGATCCACTGCGCACGCGCCCGATTTTGGCCTTCAACCATCACTTCACATCTTGTGCCGATGTATTTCTGATAGCTGGCGATCTGTATCTCCCGCTGCTTGGCCATCAGCCCGTCCAAGCGGCGCGATTTCTCTTCCTCCGCAATCGCATCGTCCAGGCTCACGGCCGGTGTGTTCGGGCGCGGCGAGTACTTGAACGAGAACACGCCATCGTAACCGACCTCCTCCAGCAGGCTCAGGGTTTCGGCGAAATCCGCTTCCGTTTCTCCGGGGAATCCCACGATCACATCCGTTGTGATGCTGATTTCGCGCTTCGCGGTTTTCATCCACGCGATGCGTTCCAGATATTGTTCGCGGGTGTAGAGCCGCTGCATGGCGTCGAGCACGCGCGTCGAGCCGCTCTGCACCGGCAAATGGACATGGTCGCAAAGCGCCGGAACGGCCTCGATGGCCTCCACAATGTCCCGTCCGAAATCGCGCGGATGCGAGGTGGTGAAGCGCACCCGCTTGATGCCCGCGACCTCGCCCACCGCCGCCAGCAATTCCGCGAACGACTTCTTCCCTGCCGGATCCTTGTAGGAATTTACGTTCTGCCCCAGCAGTTGAATCTCGCTGTAGCCCAGATCGACGATCCGCCGCGCCTCCTCCAGCACAGAATCCGAGGTGCGGCTCCGTTCCTTGCCCCTCGTGAACGGCACCACGCAATAAGCGCAGAACTTGTCGCAGCCTTCGATGATCGTGATATAGGCGCGATACGGATTGGTCCGGGCGGTGTATTCCGTCTCGAAGCACTTGTCGGTCTGCCGGTCGTCCAGCCCGGTGATGCGCACCAGATCGCGAGACCCGAGTCCCGAGCGTCGACCCTGCTCGGCTCCGGCTGCCACAATGGCTCCGTCATCCCGAAGCCCCGCGCTTTCACCAAGCACAATGGCGACGTCATCCCGAAGCCCCGCGCCTTCACCAGCCGCAATGGCTCCGTCATCCCGAAGGCCCGCGCTTTCACCAGCGGGCCGAGGGATCTCCCGCGCAACGTTCCCCCCGTCCAACTGGACCAGCATCTGCGGCAAATTCCGGTACGACGCCGACCCGCACACCAGCGACACGTGCGGAGCCCGCTCGAAAATCTTCTCGCCCTCCTGCTGCGCGACGCAGCCCAGCACCCCGAACTTCTTGCCTTGCGCCTGCAGCTTCTTATAGTCGGCCAGGCGATGGAACACCTTCTGCTCGGCCTTATCCCGGATCGAGCACGTGTTGTACAGAATCAGGTCGGCTTGCTCGACCGTTTCCACCTGCCGGTAGCCCTCCTGCACCAGCGTCCCCACGACCTTCTCTGAGTCGTGGACATTCATCTGGCAGCCAAAGGTTTCGAGATAAAAAGTTTTCCGCGCGTCCCCAGACATAACGTTAAGTATAGCGCGGGCATGGAGGCCGTCGAAAAATCAGTGCGGATGTAATGATGGCGCCGGCGTCTCACCCGCTGTCCCGCCCGCCAGCTTGCCTGGGACTTCACCGAAAAAACTGCCCTAAACGGAAGAAAGCACAGAGGCCGTCGGAGAGGTCGACCCTCTGTGCTCTTCCCTTTCGCCTTGCTTAAGAAATTCCCTGCTTACTTCACCATGATCTTGCCGCTCGGGTCGAGCGTGCCCTGTACCCGCACGCGCTTGCCTTCGAACTTCGCGACGTCGGTCTGGTGATCGATGTCATAGGTCTTGCCCGCGTCATCTTTCAGCACGTACTTGTCGCCCTGCTTTACCACCGTCCCCGAGAAAGTCTGAGTTCCATCGGGATTAGTAGTAGCGGCTGCGCCAGAGGTTGCCGAACCGGAAGGACTCGCGCTCTTTGCACCGGAGTCAGGAGCGGTCGCGTCCGGAGTCGAGGAAGGCGCCTGCGATGACGGAGTCTGCGAAGAGGGCGTCTGCGAGGATGGCGCCTGCGAAGACGGGCTCTGCGTGGACTGGTCGGGAGTGCTGCTGGGGGTCTGCGAAGACGGGCTCTGCGAAGACTGGTCCGGCGTGCTGCTCGGCGATTGCGCTGAAGACGGCGAGGATGACGGCGTGCTCGACGACGGCGTCTGCGCGTTTGGAGTCTGCTGCGCGGCCGGCGGCATTTCCGGCGACGCCGGCTGCTGCGTCTGCGGTTGCTGTTGGTCCGTCGAGGACGACGGGGTGGACTGGGCATTGAGCGCGCTGCCCCAGGAGATCATTCCGATAACGACCGCCAGGGTGGCGAGAAACGAGAGAGACTGAATCTTTTTCACAAAAATCCTCCAGGAGCCGGTACGGCTCGTAGGCAGGTCATTGCAAACGCTCTGCCATCCTCACCCGCTCTTTGTGCATGCTCGTCCCCTCATTGCATCCGCAAGAGTTAGCGCTGCCAATCGGGAACGACTTCGGTCTATATGAGGGATGTCTTCCCCACGGCTACACGGAACCCCGTAGCCAGCGCCCTCTTCCACACCCAGCGCTCCCCGTCACCCGTGAGCATTTCTTGCTCGCCATAAAGAAAACTCTTCTCAAAGCAAACGACACCGCCGGCAGCGAAATCCAAGGGCGCCTCCAAAAACAAAAAGGAGCCGCAATCCAAGTCGCGGCTCCCATCTGCCTTATCCGTGTTAATCCGTGCAAATCCGTGGCCAGCTTTTAATGCCGGCCCCCGCCACCGCCGTGGCCGCCGCCATGCCGGCCGCCGCCACCGCCTCCGTGACGTCCGCCGCGTCCGCGCCCACGCCCGCCGCCTCCGGGACGCCCTCCCCGACCGCCACGGTCGCCTCCCCGATCTCCGCCGTGCGGACGATCTCCGCCAGGAGCCCCCACATGCGGCGCACCTTCGCGATTGAAGTTCGGCTCATCCGGCTCATCCGGAAAATCCCCGCCGCCTTCAATCACCAGCGTGCCGGTCGGCGCAGGCTGGCTTGCCGGGGCAGCTCCAGTTGCCGGAGCCTCGCCACCGCCTCCGCCCATTTTCGCGCGCTGCTCTTTCAGAATCGCTTTGCGCGAAAGCCGGATGCGGTTGCCTTCCACCGCCAGCACCTTCACCAGCACCTGGTCGCCTTCCTTCAACTCGTCGCGCACATCGGCGATGCGATGCTCCGCCACTTCGCTGATGTGCAGCAATCCTTCGGTGCCCGGAATGATTTCCACAAACGCGCCAAAATCCGCCAGGCGCGTAACTTTCCCCAGATACGTCTTCCCTACTTCCGCCGTCGCCGTGATGTCGCCGATAATCTGCAGCGCCTTCTGGGCCGACGCCTGATCGCTCGACGCTACTTTCACCAGCCCGGAGTCTTCCACGTCGAT
>DASYYT010000138.1:0-14966 GCA_035949755.1 Candidatus Sulfotelmatobacter sp. | reverse complement strand
AGCAGCGTGATCTCTCCCTTCACCGCCTCTCTAGTTTTCAACGACGCCAGCACCTCGCCCGCACGACCGCGCGCGAACTCCTCGTGCAGCTTTGTCACCTCGCGCGCCACCACCACATGCCTGGCGTTTCCCAGAACTTCGCAAACGTCTTCGAGCGCCTCAAGAATGCGGTGGGGCGCCTCGTAAAAAACCTGCGTCCGGGGCGAATTCTTTACCGCCTCCAGCGCCGCCCGCCGCTCCCCGCGTTTGGCTGGCAGAAATCCGCTGAAGCGAAACGAATCGGTGGGCAGCCCGCTCGCCACCAGCGCCGCCAGAAATGCCGATGCCCCCGGCACCGGCACTACCGGCAAATGATGGCGGATCGCGAGCGTGATCAGCCGGTATCCCGGATCGGAAATCCCCGGCATGCCCGCGTCCGTCACCAGCGCCACGCTCGCGCCCTCCTGCATCTCCTTCACCAGTTCCGCCGCCTTCGTGATCTCGTTGTGCTCGTGATAACTGGTCGTCCGCGTCGCGATCGCATAATGATTGAGCAGCTTCTGCGTCTGGCGCGTATCCTCGCATGCAATGACGTCCACTTCCTTGAGCACGCGCAGCGCCCGCAGCGTAATGTCCTCCAGGTTCCCGATCGGAGTCGCCACCAGATACAAAGCCGGCCCGGCGGCATTGGCCTTCTTATCAGCTGAGCAGCCCTCGATTTCGCCCGATTTGTCGTTCATGGCCCGAAGTCTACCACCGTAGCGCCGGCGGCATATTTGCATGCCGCAATCGCCACCTTGGCGGCGATCGCAGCGTAAATCGGATTGAGACAGAACATCACGATGAGCCGGCGGGTGAGCCTTGCCCTCATCCACCCAATCGTTCGAAACCTTTGTGAATCACATCCTGCGTATCTTCGGCCAACTGCAGCGCCCGCAATTCCTCGCGCATGAACCAGCGCACTTCAGCCGCATCGCTGGCCGCGCGGAGTTCTCCTCCGACTGGGCGGCAAAGGAAATCAATTAACACATAGTGATACTGAACCCGCTGTTCCTCGTTGCGCAGGATGCGATCGTATACGCCCAGCAGGTCGGCAGGTTCGACGATCAGCCCGGTCTCCTCGCGGGCTTCGCGAATAGCGGCCTCTCGAACCAATTCGCCGACTTCGAGGACGCCTCCGGGAATCGACCATTGCCCCTGAATCGGCGGATGGGCGCGCTTCACCAGCAGCACGCGATCATCCCTGATAATGATCGCACCCACGCCGACCAGCGGGAACTCGGGAAATTCGCGTTTCATGAAGGATGCAGAAGGTGGATTATAGCCGTCAGCAGTGAGCCATGAGTAATGAGCCATGAGCAGTGAGCCATGGGCAAACTTGGCTGGAGTACGGATTGGCTCATAGCTGATTGCTCATAGTTCATAGCTCACTGCTCCTACGGTGGAGTATGTACATCCCCAGCCCGCCGCGCTTGTTAGAATGGCCCTGTAAAGCCCATGGCGCTCGAAGAATATAAACGGAAGCGGCGGTTTGAAGACACGCCGGAACCTCCTCCTAAAGTCGAAAAAAAGAAAGGCGATCGCTTCGTGGTGCAGAAGCACGAGGCCACGCGCCTGCACTATGACTTCCGCCTGGAGATGGAAGGCGTGCTGAAGTCGTGGGCGGTGCCGAAAGGCCCTTCGCTCGACCCCGCCGACAAAAGACTGGCCATGCAGGTCGAAGACCATCCGGTATCGTACTTCGATTTCGAAGGTAACATCCCCGAGGGCAACTACGGAGCCGGCAGTGTCATGGTTTGGGACGTAGGCACCTGGGAGCCTCTGTCGCCGGTTCCGGTGCACGGCAAGTACGTACCGGGAACCGAAGCCGATGCGGTTGCTATGCTGGCCAAGGGCGACTTGAAATTCCGGCTGCACGGTAAGCGGCTCAAAGGAGACTTCGCCCTGATCAAGATGAAGGGCCGGCGTCCGGGCAGCAAAGGAAACGAATGGCTGTTGATCAAAAAGCACGACGATGAGGTCGTCGAAGGCTACGATGCCGGCGACATTGACGAGTCGGTACTCAGCCAGCGCAGCATGGACGAGATCGCCGGAGATGCCAGATCGAAGGAGTGGAAGAGCAGCCGTCCGGCTGCTCGCGGCAAATTGAAGGCCGCCTGGCTAGCGGATGCGGTGGCTCGGGTTGAGAAGAAAAAAAAACTGAAAACCGCAGAGGACTCCGAGGACGCAAAGGACGCAAAGGCAGATAGAAAGAAAAAACCTGTGCAGTCCGAACGAGCCCATGCGCCAGCGACGGCTGCTCCGATGCAAGCGGAGACGGCAGAGCGCCCACAAAGACCGAAACCCCAAAGATCTCCTGTGTCCGCGGTGGTACAGGTTCCCCGCCCGGTCAAGCGACCGATGCCCACGGTCATCCATCCCATGCTGGCGGAATCTACCAGCGAGCCTTTTGACGACGCCGACTGGCTGTTTGAAATCAAGTGGGATGGCTACCGGGCGATCGCCTTCATCGAAAATGGCAAGGTACGCCTAGTCTCGCGCAATCAGAATGAACTGACGCCCCGCTATCCCGAGTTGATGGACATGGCCGGCTTCGTCAGGGCGAAGAACGCAATCCTCGATGGCGAGGTGGTGGCGCTCGATCAGCAGGGGAAAGCATCCTTCAGCCTGATGCAGCAGCGAACCGGCTTCCGTCCGGGCGGGAAACGGGCTGCCACCAACGCCGATGTTGCCGTCCTGTATTACGCTTTCGACTTGATCTATCTCGACGGGGAAGACTGGCACCGGGTGCCGCTCGATCAGCGAAAACACAAATTGGCTTCGGTGATCAACAGCGGCGACTCCTTGCGTTATTCCGACCACTATGAAGAGCACGGAAAAGCCCTGTATGAAATTGCGCGCGCAAAGAATCTCGAGGGCATTGTCGCCAAACGCCGCGCCAGTTGCTACGAAGAGCGTCGCAGTGGAGACTGGCTGAAGATCAAGATCCGGCATCGCCAGGAGTGCGTGGTTGGCGGTTTCACTCAGCCCGAAGGGAGCCGCGCGCATTTCGGCTCGCTCGTGCTCGGGCTTTACGACAAGCAGCAGCGGCTGATCCATGTGGGGCAGGCGGGCAGCGGCTTCAATCAGAAATCGCTGGCTGAGATCTGGAAACTGCTGAAGAAACTCGAGACAACCGGAAATCCCTTCTATGGCGAAGTCGAAGCTCTGCGCAAAGTCACCTGGGTAAAGCCGGAACTGGTTGCGGAGATCGAATACGCCGAGTGGACCGGCGGGGCCAACACGGGCTCCGGTCCAAAGCTGCGCGCACCCGTGTTTCTGGGACTAAGAGACGACAAAGATCCCAAGGGGTGTGTTCTTTCGGAGCTGATGGCGACCGCATCCTGATCGCAGGACTTTATTTTTCGATCCCGTTGCGGTCGAGCACCTGCTTGGCGTAATAGTTTTCGACTTTCGCCGAGTCACGCAGCACTTCGTAGTAAGCGGCCTTCAGCAATTGCTCGCGGCGATCGTGAAGCTGGGTTCGGATCGCCTGCTGCACTCGCGGATCAGACAACTCTCTCTGTCCGGCAGGCTCCTTGGCCACCAGCTTCACGATGCGGAAGCCAAACGCCTGCCTGGTCTGCGGATTCACGACTGTGATAATAGGACTGTACTGCCCGGGCTTGAGCTTCATCACCGCATCGCGCGTTGCCGGGTCCGTGCCTTTCAGGCCGGATTCCGGCACCGTGCCCAGATCGCCGCCGTTGCCGGAGGTCTCCGGATCTTCGGAATATTTCATGGCCAGCGTCGCGAAATCGTCTCCGCTGTCGAGCCGGTTGGCGATCATCTGAATCTTCTTGCGCGCATCCGCCTCGTTCTGGGCCTTGTCGTTCTGATTGGCCGCCTGCGGGTTAGGCACGGGCGTCACCATGATCTGCGCCAGGTGGTATTGCGGCTCGATCAGATTGAACTCGGCTTTATGCGCGTTGTAGTAGTTGGTGATGTCCTGGTCGGTGATGTTGATCTTTGACGATACTTCCTTGTTCAGGACCTTCTCCACCGTGATGGAGCGGCGGATGTCGCGCTTGAAATCCGCGACCGTAATCTTTTTTTCCTGCAGGCGCTTGTCGAATTCCTCTTGCGTGAAGGGCGACTTGATCTCGTTGTACTTGCGGTCCACTTCATCGTCGGTGGCCAGCAACCCCAGCTTCTCGGCGCGCCGCATCACGATCTCATCCTCGATCATCTGATGCAGGATGTTCAGGCGCAACGCGGTTGCCTGCTCCCCGGTGGGCGCCTGCTGCGCCGAGGCCACATTGTTGTCGTAATATTTATCGACGTCGGAGCGGAAAATCTTGCGGCCGTCCACCGTCGCCATGACGTCCCCGCCGGGCCGGTTGTTGCAGCCGGTGAAAGCCGCCAGCAAAAGCGCCGTTAGCAGCCCAGCCGCGGACCGCACCATCCATGAGCTTGTTTTCAAAGATATTCTCCTCGACCGCGCACACGAATGAAAAGTTCAGGCCGAACCATTCTTCGGTCGGCGCTATTTACTTGGATGCGGGCATCGGAGCCGAGGCAACGTGCTCGGGGACTGGCTGACCGGCGTCTTTCAAAGCCGCATCCAGTGCGGCGCGAAGCTCGCTGATGGGAACTGCGCCATCCAGTTTCTGGCCGTTGATGAACAAAGTCGGCGTCGCGCTCACCCCCAGTCCATCTGCTTCTTTCATGGAAGCTCGTACCGCATCCTCGTTCTGTGCTTTCACACAAGCCTGCAGCTTCACCGCATCTACATTGTGTTTCTGTCCCTGCTGCATTGCGATCTTATCGATGGCCTCGAAGCGTGCTCCGGGAGTTTTCTCGGAATCGACCTCGCGCTTGTTGGCATGAATGTAGTCGGCGAAATCCCAATACGCATCGTCGTTCTGCGCGGCCAGGCAGTTGGCGTCCACCGCCGCATGAATCGCCCAGGGATGAATCTCGGAGAGCGGGTAATCCTTGTACACAAACTTAATACGGTCGCCGTACTCCTTTAGGATTTCCGGGAAAAGCGTCCGGTGCATAGCTGCGCAATACGGGCATTCGAAATCGTCGAAGTTCACCACTACGACTTTCGCCGACTGGGCGCCGCGCGTGGGCCGTCCGGCGACATCGATTTTGCTCATCACGGCGGCGTAGGGATCTTTGGTCAGATCGAACTTGGTTACGCGCAGCAGCGTATTGCGGTCTTTGGATAGCAAAAACTGATAATCCTTCTGCTTGCCCCCGCCTTCAATCTTGACCGTGACCGTGTCATAGCCCGGCACCTCGCTGTTGGGAGTAATCCCGACCACGTTTACCTTGAAGTCGGTGGGAACGGTATAGAAAGATCGCACCTGGTGTTCGATCTTCATGGCCAGGTCCGGCGGCGCTGACTGCGCCACGCAACCTAAGCAAACCAGGAGCGAAATGAACAGGGAACGTCGAATTAGAATCACTAAAAACCGCCTCAGCATGTATTGGTATCCTTCGATTATCTCACAGCGTGGGATGGCGAACGGCCGGTCCGGGCCTCAGCCGATCCGGCGCAGTTGCTCGGCGGGCAACAACGTGTTCATCGATCCGGAACGGAACCCCTCCAGGTCGAGGGTCACGAACTTGAATCCAAGCTGCTTGAAGATCGCTGTGAATTGCCCGGCCATGGCGGGATTCAGGGCACGTTCCAACTCTTCTTTTGCGATCTCGATGCGGACCATGTCTCCATGATGCCGCACGCGGAATTGGCGGAAGCCGAGCGCGCGCAGCGCATCCTCGCCGCGCTCCACCACGTCGAGCGCCTCTCGCGTGACTGGGCGGTTGTATTCGATGCGGGAAGAAAGACAAGCAGAGGCAGGCTTATCCCACACTCGCAACGCTGCCCGGCGTGCGAGTTCTCGAATGTCATTTTTGCTCAGGCCCGCTGCGAGCAATGGAGCCGCGACACGATGTTGCCGCGCGGCCTGTTGCCCCGGTCGAAAGTCGCCCTGATCGTCGAGATTCACCCCGTATGCGATGGCATCGAAACCACGCTCGAGGCGCAGCCCTTCCATGACCGTGAAAAGCTCATCTTTGCATTGAAAGCAGCGCTGCCCGTCATTGCGAACGTATTCCGGCCGCTCCAGTTCAGAGGTAGAAACGACCTCGACGGGAATTTCCTGCTCATGGGCGAATGCGAGCGCGTCCGCCAGCTGGGTTCGAGCCAGACTGGCCGAGTCGGCGATTACAGCCAGCATCTTGTCTCCGAGCGCGCGATGAGCCGCCCAAGCCAGATAGGCGGAATCTACCCCTCCGGAATACGCGACCAGTAAACGCCCAAGCTGACGCAGATGTTGGTGCAACTGCGCAGCTTTCTCGGCGAGCCTGGGCTCAAGGGTCTCCATAAAGTCCTATGGTACCAGCCCACAGCTCAGTAGAGGCGTTCCTGTCGCCTCAGGTTTCCCAACGATCCGATATTGGCCAGAGTGAAAGTAAACCGAAACAGATTCTCATTGCGCACATTGGCGATCGCATAGCGGCGATATTCCAGGGTTACGCCGCAGCAGTCCCAATTGTAAGTAGTCTGAGCGCTGGCAAATTGCAATTGCCTGAGTTCGGTGTCAAAGCCAATGCTGGTAGCGGCGCTGAACCCACGCCGCGTCAGGCCGCCATAGCCCAGCGCCACCCGAAACTGCTGGAATTTGCAGGTGATCTGGCTACTGTCGGCAGCCGGCCCGCACTTGCCCTCATTGAGGGTGGACGGCGTGTTGGTCTGCGGAATTTCCAGGAATGCATGGCCGCCCCCGAACGTGAATGGCCCCAAATTGTAGTTGATCAGAAGCGTGCTGGCATTGGCCCGCCCCAACTGGAAGTCATAGTCCATGTCCCATTCCGTATCGGTACGGGTGCCAGTCGCGACCCGCAAACGCGAAATCAGCGGGGACAGATGCCGCGGTTGCGTGAGGAAGGCAATGCCGGTCAAGCCTTCGGTGGTGGTAAACACGTTCCGCTGCCCAATGACCAGCGCTCCGCCAAAGGTCGGATCGAGAAAATATTTTTGTGCCACTTCCCAGCTCACGACTTCCCGAACCTGAGGCTCCACCACACAGGGCTCGGTCCCGAAATTGCCGATGCGCCCCCAGGGGACGGTTTGTTCCGGAGCGGCTGCTCCCACCGCGAGTGCCGTCATCGGAGTCGCGCACTCCTGCACCTGCGAGACCGGCCGCTTCGCGTACAGGCGGGTTACGAAGCCGTACTCGACCTCGTGAGTGTCGCTGAGAATATCGCGCTCGTCGAAGTGCAGGATGTCGGCAAAATTATTCACCCCGGTCACGTAGCGGTAGACGATGTGCGGCTCGATCACGTGCTTCCACTTCCGTCCCAGATATTCCTTGTCAAAAATTTTCTCCAGCACCGGGGGCCGCAACTCCACTGTAGCTTCGAGAGCCCGGCGATTCGTCGGATTCGCCACGTCCACTCCATTTACAAATCGTTCACTATAGGACGTCTCATGCAAATCGAGTGCCGGCCGCAACGACCACCCATGAAACTGTAACGGCATGGAAATCTCAGGGCTCAGATCGAAACGGCCCAACAGGCTGCTGGTATGAAATCCAGGTTCGCTGCGCGACAGCCCGGACAGCGAGGAATCGAACGACCAGAAAAATGGCGAGTGCCCGATCTCCCGGTCCGCACTGGAGGCGTCGACGCTCGGAGTATGCAGTATGCGGATGGAATCGAAAACCGGTGGATTGGAAAGCGCGCCCTGCGCATTTGTGGTCTGGAAAAAATTCTGGTACCGCTCCACCATGCCGCCAAACGAGAAGCCTTTCCAGTCTTTAGAGAGAAACAACTGCGATTTCACTTCCGAGTTGACCGCCTGCGTGAACACGTCATTAAAAGCCAGCCGGAACAGAAAAGAACTCAGATAATCAATGTTCGAAACCGCCCGAAAGCCGTCGAAGTTGCCGTCGGCGTTGAGCCGGACTTCCTGTCCACCCTCGCGCAGCAACTGGGGGCCGGTGCTGGTTCCGACTTTGATTCCCCGGTCCACCACCCCGAAATAATTCAGGTCTACGTAGGAAGTGTCGCTGGGGCGCACGCGAAATTCGCCCCGCTGCGACGAACCTCGCAGCGAGAAATATTCCCCTCCAATGGTCGCGTCCATGCTTCGGTTGATCACCCAGTAGAACGAATCGCCTACGATGTTGCCCCGGATGGAGGAGCGCCCGACGGTGGGAATCATGAATCCCGAGTGCCGCGCTTCCCGGGACACGGGATGCGTGGCGTAAGGAAAGTAAAAGACGGGGAACCCATGGATAAAAAAAGCACTGTGATAAATGGTGGCATTGCCGCCCACATCCACCTGCACCCGGCGTGCCTGAAATTTCCACTTGGGATGCGGCAGTTCGCAGGTCGTGATCGTCCCGTCGTACACCACATAATGATCGGAGCCGGTCTTTTCCACCTTCTTGCCCGTAAATGCGAACGGAGCCGTGGAGGTCAGAATCGCGCGATTCCCGCTGAATCTGAGCCCGGTAGTTGCCACCACGTCATAAAAATGTCCCGTCTCGGTGGTCAGGTTGTAATCCCCATGACTCGCCCTGATGTGGTCATCGTTCGGGCCGCCGTCCACGGTGAAGTGTCCCGCAGCGGTCGCGTCACCGGTGCTCGAGTTGTAGGTCACATCATCGGCGCGCAGCACATAATTGCGATAGTGGATTTCGACCTCGCCGTGCAGTTTGAAGATATCCCCATCCTTTTCCTGTTGCAGCGAACAGATGGTGGTTTCATCCGAATCCTGTTCGGCTGCCTGTGAGGAGCAAGAACTCTTTGCGGCAGCCTCCTGTTCTCCAGCTTGCGTGCTTTTTTGCGGATCGGATTCGGAATGCAACCGGCTGGTTACTAGCGCCGACGCGAGAAGCTGATGACAAACCAACAGCGCCGTGATAAGGAATCTAGTGCGAAGAGTCATCGGCGGAAAAACAACGGAAGACGGCTGCGCATCGAGGGCCTGTCGTTGTCCTTATTCGTGTTGAGTGGCGGCATGGTGAACTTAGCATGGCCTTAGCCCTGCGGCAAAGTGACCACAAAGGCTAGGAGTGCCTCGGCCTCCCTCCCGGTTGCACGACGAAGGCGGCTGGATTGTTTTGCTGAATTGTCCGGAGTGCGGAGAAGTTTGTAGTTGTCCTATGGAGCCCGTTTCGAACGTGTCGCCGGATTCTCAACCAGCCATGGCCCCCGGGCTCGCTGCGGACTCAGGTTCGCGGCACGAACTTAGCGTCCAGGCGGAAGGCGCCTGGCGTGATGAACTCTCTGCTCGTTTAAACCGCTACCGGTCGCGGCGCAAAGCGCCCCCGCCGCGATATCCCTCGCTCAAGCTGCCGTTCGACGCGGTCCAGGGTGCCCGTTCCGCCTCTGAGGTCTCGAATTTTGAGTCCTTTTCCCATCAGGCTCTCGCACTGGACGGATCGCGGCAGGAACGCCCTGTCGTGGAAGAGGCCCGCCGCGTAGAAGTTGCGCCCGGCGAACCCCCACCCACGTCGCCCGAGCGCAGCACAAGGCCAAGCGCCAAAATTATCGAATTTCCCGGATTCACGTGGGGACCGCCCGCGCCTCCTGCGGACCAACTTGCCGAGCCCGTTTTTGATCGCCCACGCATCCTCGAGGCCCCTGAAATCACGCCTCCACCTCCAGCGCTGGGCGGAATTACCATCGAACCAGTTCCAACCAGAGAGATTGAAAAGCAGCCCGGCATCGATATTCCCCTGCACAGCGCCCCGCTGGGCCTGAGAGTTGCGGCTGGGTTGCTCGATGCACTCCTTATCGCCTCCGCCTCGGCGCTGTTCGCATTCATTTTCTGGAAGATCACCGCTTTCCGCCCGCCGCAAATCCAGACCTTCTCTCTCGCCGTCGGGGTCCCCGGTTTATTCTGGGCGGTCTACCAGTACTTGCTCATGGTTTACTCGGGCAGCACACCGGGACTTCGCCTCGCCGGTTTGGAGCTTACCCATTTCGACGGGAGGCCGACGAGTCGCTCCCTGCGCCGCTGGCGCGTGCTGGCTTCTTACTTATCGGCTGCGTCCCTTGGCATGGGATATGCCTGGCTTTTCCTCGATGAAGACGCCCTCTGCTGGCACGACCGCATTACTCACACCTACCTCGCGCCCAGAAAGCGTTGAACCGCCCCGCGTATTCTCCACTCTGCCCGACCGTGCCCAGACAAATCTTTGAAGACATTGTTTGCAACGCCTCTGCATCGCAGTACAACAGAGTCTTAAGCATCCGCAATAAGACTCGCGTACCCAACCGGCTTGTGCGCGATGCGATGTGCTATCTTCAATGAGTTTGTCTCATAATTTTTAGCTGCAATCCTCCTAAAGCATGGCTACCTCGGCTGAGGGCTCTAAACCGGCGGTAAAGGTCTTCGTCGCCACTACGGTGATGCTGACCTTTATCTCGTTCTGGCGGGCCTCCGCGATTGTGCTGTCGGATCTGGCTTCCTCGGCCTATTACGCCGGCGGTGATGCGGAGAAAGTCATCGGCAAGAGCGCTCCCTGGTTCATCCTGGGGGTCATGCTGTTCAGCTATGCCGTTCGGGCTCTTTATATCGAATCCAGCAGCATGTTCGTCCGCGGGGGCGTCTACCGGGTTGTCAAAGAAGCCATGGGCGGCACTCTGGCCAAGTTTTCCGTCTCGGCCCTGCTCTTCGATTACGTTCTGACCGGTCCCATCAGCGCCGTATCCGCGGGGCAGTACCTCGCCGGATTCATCAAGGATATCGGCGTCTACCTGCACCGCCCTTTGACTTTTTCCGACGACCATTTCGCCGCCGGATTGGCGGTGGTGGTAGTGATTTATTTCTGGTGGAAGAACACCCAGGGCATTCACGAATCCAGCCAGAAGGCTTTGCAAATCATGGTCATCACCACCGTCATGGTAGTGATCCTGGTTATCTGGTGCACCTTTGCGGTGTTGCGGTCGCCGGTTCAACTGCCTCCCAATCCACTTCATCCGGGCGTGATTCCCCTCAATAAAGAATCGCTGGGCTGGCTGGATACTGGTTGGCTGCGCCATCTGAACTGGCGGGCTTTGAGCGCGCTGATCGTGTTCGTTGGCTTCGGGCACTCTGTGCTCGCCATGAGCGGCGAGGAGACCCTGGCTCAGGTCAACCGCGAAATCGAGCACCCTAAACTCAAGAATCTGGAGAAGACTGGGCTGGTCATTTTCATCTACAGCCTCCTGTTCACTTCGCTGGTTTCGTTTTTTGCGGTGATGATCATTCCCGACAACGTACGGCCGGACTTCTTCGCCAACCTGATCGGCGGCATCGCGATGTATCTGCCCGGTCCCCTGGTGGCCAGGCTGCTGTTCCACGGCTTCGTCGTTCTGGTGGGAGTGCTGATTCTGGCCGGAGCACAAAACACCTCAATCGTCGGCGCCAACGGCGTCCTCAATCGCGTCGCTGAAGATGGCGTCCTCACGTCGTGGTTCCAGAAACCCCACAACCGGTTCGGGACCAGCTACCGCATCATCAATCTGATTGTCGGCTTGCAGCTACTCACGATTTTCCTAAGCCTCGGCAACGTCTACGTGCTGGCGGCGCTTTACGCTTTCGGCGTGATCTGGAGCTTCGCCATGAAATCGCTGGCGGTGCTGGTTTTGCGCTTCACCGAACCCGGCAATCGGGAATGGAAGGTTCCGGGCAATCTTCACATCGGCAGGACCGAAATTCCCCTCGGCCTGATCGCCATTTCGGTGGTGTTGTTCATCACCGCCATCGTGAACCTGTTCACGAAATACCAGGCCACGATCGCGGGGGTTCTTTTCAGCGCCGTCTTTTTCGCCATCTTTACGCTTTCTGAGCATCACGCCCGCAAAGAACGCCACGGAAAACCGGAGCAACTCGATCAGTTCCGTGTTTATGGCAACCAGGAACTGGGCACCGGCGCGATGGGGGTGCGTCCGGGGAACGTTCTGGTCGCGGTGCGGGATCCTCGCAATCTCTATTACCTAAGGCATATTCTCAGCCATACCAACATCGCCAAGCAGGATGTGGTCGTGATGAGCGCGCGCCTTTACCACCGCGAGCATACCTTCGGCGGCAGCACGGTGATGGATGCGAGCCGGGTCTTCGACCATTACGAGCAGGAGCTTTTTACCGCCGCGGTGGCGGTGGCTGAAAAAGAAGGCAAGCCCATCCACCTGCTGGTCGTCCCCGCGACCGATGTATTTGAGGCCATCATGGTGACGGCGCAAAGGCTCGATTCCAGCCGCGTGGTCTGCGGGCTCTCCAACAAGCTGACCGCTGACGAGCAGGCCAAGCTGACCGGCGACGCCTGGGAGCGCCTGCCCGAGCCACGCCCGCGCCTCACCCTGGAAGTTTGCGCCCCGGACGGTTCCATTCGCGAATATCTTCTCGGCCCGCACACCCCTCGCATGCGTCCGCAGGACGTCGAACTCATGCACCAGCTCTGGCTCGACATTACCAAAGATCCCAAATTCGCCGGGACCCATCACTACCACATCGTCGCGCTGGCGCTGGAGGAACTGAAACGCGAGTTGACCAGCGAAGAACGCGCGCAGCTCCTCGAAAAGCTCCACGAAGAAATGAATCGTCCCAACCAGTAGTGAAGCTTGTCAGCTCGGATTGACACCTGGTCGGATCGACATTGGCCGGATCGAACTGGGAAGAGGGCTGAAAAGCTCCAGCCACACCGCGGCAGCCTGCCATTCCAGAACCATAGAATCGCTATTCAATCAGCCGCGCAGTCGATCGCTGCAACCATTCCTGGCGGTCTTGTCGCTCTTCTTCGAGCAGCAGCCCTTTTCGCAATCCTTGCCGCCGCCGCAGCAGCTCGAGGCAGCCGTCTTGTCTTTCATGCAATTCTCTTTGCAGCAAGACGCAGCCGCGGTCTTGTCCTTCATGCACGACATGCCTTCTTTTCCGCTGCAGCAGGACGAGTCTTTCCCGGCACAGCAGGACCCCGCCTTCGCGTCGGCATTCTTCTTTCCCTGCCGCGCACAGCTGGCGCCATCTTTCATGCCGCTCATCTTGTCGCAACAGGATGTCTTGGCTTTCTCCGCCGGTGCAGGACTGGCCTGCGACCCAGCCGGCATTTGCGTTGCGGTTTGCCCCCACGAAATAACCGTGAAAGCGAGAATCATGGCAAAGATTTTGTGCTTCATCATTCGCGTCTCCTGAGAATTCGAAGCCTCAGGATCACATAGGGGATTCGTGCCGGTATGTGATTGGGATCACAAGGGGGGGGCGGCTACTTCTTCAACACATTTTCCAGCGATTCCCGCAGCGTCCGGAATCGAAAGGGATATCCGCTGCCCACCAATCTCGCCGGCTCGACCCTCTGGCTTCCCAGCAGCACCGTCTCTCCCATTTCACCAAACGCCAGCTTCACGGCAGCGCTGGGCATCGGAAAGATGGCCGGGCGCGCCAGCACACGGGCGAGGGTCTGGGTAAACTCCGCGTTGCTGACGGGTTTCGGCCCGACCAGGTTCACCGGCCCAGGCAGCAAATCGCTTTTCATAATATGGAGGATCGCCCCAACCATGTCCTGCGCGTCGATCCAACTCATCCATTGCCGCCCGCTGCCGACTCGACCCCCCAGTCCGAGCTTGAAGGGCGTCAACATTTTCCCGAGCGCGCCACCCTTCGGGCTGAGCACGACTCCCGTGCGCATCGGGACGGTTCGAATGCCCGCGTCAGAAGCCGCGCGCGTGGCCTGTTCCCACTCCACGCAGACTTCCGCAAGAAATCCCGTTCCCGGCGTGCTTTTCTCGTTCAGCACTTCATCCCCGCGATTTCCGTAGTAGCCGATCGCCGAGCTGCACACGAAGACCTGCGGCTTGTTCTTGGCCTGGGCCAGAGCCTGCGCCAGATTGCGCGTGCCCGTCACCCGGCTCTCCCGAATTTTTGTTTTCTTCTCCGCTGTCCAGCGCCCGACGATGCTTTCTCCTGCAAGATGGATCACCGCATCGAAACCCGACAACACGTCCCCGGCAAAGGGCTGCGCCGGATCCCACGGAATTGTGGCTTCGTCCGGCGCCACCGCCCCCGAGTGGTCACGCACCAGCCGTGTGATCCGCGCGCCACTGGCTTTTAGCGCCGGGACCAGCGCCGCCCCGATCGGCCCCGACACTCCGCTGACCAACACCCGCGCTGTGCGCAGATTCACCATGGTGCCATCACTCTAGCAGACCTCCCGGCGTCGACCGCGCTGTTCTGGAAAAAAGAAAAGAAAGAATCTATCAGCCGGAAAATTCTGTCGGATGTTTTTGAACAGATCGATCTGCATGTTCGCAGGGCTCGCGAAAAGGCGCCTTCACACGGAAAACTGTAGTGGCCAGTGTCCAGTGGTCAGTGGCTAGCAAAACCTACTGATTACCGACCACTGATCACTGATCACCGACCACTGAACGCGGACTGCCAAGCTATAATCAAGGTCAGGCCCCTCGATCCCCCTCCGGTTGTCCCAGCTACCCCGGGCTGTTCGCGGGCTATAATCCTGCATGGCGAGCTTGCGCCAACAGATCGCTACCACTGCCCTCACACTGACGAAGTTCCGCGACCTGATGAAGCGGATGCAGGAGAACCGTCCGCAAGACGATCTCACCATCGTCAAAAAAGCCTACGACTACTCGCTCAAGCATCACGAAGGCCAGACCCGCGCCTCCGGCGAGCCCTATCTCGTCCATCCCCTCGAAGTCGCTCTCGTGCTCGCAGAAATGAAGATGGACCCGGTCGCCATCGCTGCCGGTCTCCTGCACGATTCGGTCGAAGACACCTCGGTCACGATCGAAGATATTCAGAAGGAATTCGGCGAGCAGGTGGCACACATCGTCGAGGGGGTCACCAAGATCAGCAAGATCGATTTCGCCACCCGCGAAGAGCAGCAGGCCGAAAACCTCCGCAAGATGATGCTGGCCATGGTCGACGACATCCGTGTCGTCCTGATCAAGCTCGCCGACCGCCTGCACAACATGCGTACTCTCGAGCA
>DASYYT010000137.1:0-7807 GCA_035949755.1 Candidatus Sulfotelmatobacter sp. | reverse complement strand
GTCCCGGCCACTGAAATTGCCCGCGCCAAATTCCCCATCATTGACCTGCACTCGCATCCCTACGCCAAAACTGCAGCCCAGATCGACACCTGGCTCCAGAACATGGACGCCGTCAACATTGAAAAGACCATCATCCTCACCATGACCACCGGCAAGGAATTCGACCGGATCAATGCCCAATATTCCCAGCATCCCGACCGCTTCGAAGTTTGGTGTGGCCTGGATTTCACCGGTTATACCCAACCCACCTTCCCCGCCACCGCCATCAAGGAACTACAGCGCTGCCGCGACGCGGGCGCCAAAGGCATCGGCGAGATTCACGACAAAGGTCAGGGACTCCGCTCCGGCAATTCCGTCACTCACGGCATGCATCCGGACGATCCCCGCGTGGACGCCCTCTGGGATAAGGCCGGCGAACTCCACCTGCCCGTCAGCCTGCACGTCGCCGACCCCATCTGGATGTACCAGCCCATGGACAAGCACAATGACGGCCTGATGAATGCCCTCGCCTGGCGCCTCGACAATCAGCCCAACATCGTAAAGCTCCCCGGCATGGTCGACATTCTCGAGCGCACCGCAGCCCGCCACCGCAACACGACCTTCATCGCCTGCCATTTCGCCAATTGCGATTACGATCTCTCGCGCCTCGGCCAGGCTTTCGACCGCAATCCCAATCTCTACGCCGACATCTCCGCCCGCTACGCCGAGACTGCGCCCATCCCCCGCTTCGTCGCCCAGTTCTACGCCAAATACGCCAACCGCCTCGTCTACGGCACCGACATGGGCTTCGAACAGAAGATGTACCAGATCACCTTCCGCATCCTCGAATCTCAGGACGAGCACTTCTACGAAATCGATCAGTTCAACTACCACTGGCCGCTCTACGGCCTCGGCCTGAATGATGAAATCCTCAAGCAGGTCTACCATGACAACGCCGCCAAACTCCTGGCCGCTCGCACCGCGTGAATGAAAGCAAGTTCTCCTTCGGGAACCTTCGTGCCCTTAGTGGTGGATGCTTTGGGCTTTCCTTCGTGAACCTTCGTGCCCTTAGTGGTTGATGCTTTGGGTTCTCCTTCGTGAACCTTAGTGCCCTTCGTGGTTGATGCTTTTTCCTGAAGCGGAACCTCCTACTCACGCAAGCAGAATCGACAATCAATTTCCAACCGCCTACAATTCCCTCATGGACAGCCTCGACCAGCAGACCCCGCCGGCCGAAGAAGAACGCGACACCAGCCGCCTCATCATCATGGCTGCGGTCACCGTAGTCATCGCCGTTGCCCTGATCCTCGCTTTCCTACTCCGCCAGCCCCCTAAGACCATCAAGCCTCCCTCGCCCTACATCTCCCAGCTCAAACTTTCCGGCTTCAACATGAGCGCAGCCCAAAATTTCATCGGAGCCACCGTCACCTACGTCGACGGCAACATCACCAACGCCGGCAATCAGACCGTCACCCGCGTCCTGGTCGAAGTCAACTTCGAAGACTCCATGGGACAGCTCGCTCAACGCGAAGAACTCCCCCTCCGCATCATTCGCCCCAACGGCGCCTATGAAGAGCCCGTCGATCTCAACGTAGCCCCCCTGGCCCCCGGCAAGACCGAACCTTTCCGCCTTACCTTCGACGGCATATCCGCCCAATGGAACCACCAATACCCCGACCTAACCATCACCGACGTGACCGTAAAATAGATTCCCTTCGTGAACCTTCGTGCCCTTAGTGGTAAACGCATTCTCTCTGTCCACTGCGGTGAAGTCTTTCCCGCTACAATGACTCCGTGCCCGATACCAAGCCATTCCGCCTGACGGAGTCCGTTAAAGCCGCCGGTTGAGCGTCCAAGCTGAGTCCAGCGGCGCTGGACACGGTGCTTGGGAAATTAGCCCGGCAACACGACCCCAACGTCCTGGTCGGCTTCGATCACGCCGACGACGCCGGCGTGTATCAACTCACTCCCGACCAGGCCCTCGTGCAGACCGTCGACTTCTTCACCCCCATCGTCGACGACCCCTACACCTTCGGCCAGATCGCCGCCACCAACGCCCTCTCCGACATCTACGCCATGGGAGGCCGTCCCCTCACCGCGCTCGCGCTTGTCTGTTTCCCCGATAAAGCGGATCTCGAAATCCTCGAACGCATCCTCGCCGGCGGCCTCTCCAAGATGATCGAGGCCAACTGCACTATCATCGGAGGCCACAGCATCCGCGACCAAGAAACCAAATTCGGCTACTCCGTCACCGGCTTAATCCATCCGAAAAAGATTTATCAGAACACAGGCGCCAAGCCCGGCGACGCGTTGATCTTCACCAAGCCGTTGGGCACAGGAGTGATTTCGACCGCAATCAAAAAAGGAAAAGCAGAGCAGCCCTGGATCGACGCCGCCATCGCCTCCATGACCACCCTGAACAAGAAAGCCGCACAAGTGATCACCGGCGCGGAGAAAGAAAGCCATAGGGAGAAAGAAAGCCATGCGGAGAAAGAAAGCCCTGCGGAGAAAGAAAGCCATGTGGGGACGGCCGCCCTCGGCCGTCCGCTCGAGCGCAGCTCGACAGCCCTGGCACGACCCTCGCCCTTCACCGTCCACGCCATGACCGACATCACCGGCTTCGGCCTGATCGGACACCTCCGCGAAATGCTTCTCGCCTCCAACGCCTCCGCCCAAATCTCCGCCGGCAAGATTCCCATTCTCCCCGGCGCCCTCGAATGCATCCGCGCCGGCCACATCCCCGGAGGCCTCAACAACAACCGCGACTTCGCCGAATGCCTCGTCCAATATGCCGCTGATGTTCCCGACGATCTCCGCACCCTGCTCTACGATCCCCAAACCGCCGGAGGCCTCCTCATCTCCACTCCCGAAGGCCCCGCCCTGATGCAAGCCTTGCAAGCCGCCAGAATCCCCGCCGCCCACATCGGCAAAGTCCTCCCCCGAACCAAGCCGCTAATCTCCATTACCAAATAAGCCTAGGGATTTTGACTCCGGCGGGCGCACCGAAACACTTCGCCGAATTCTTCCTTGCACCGTCACTCGATTTCCCGCATCTATAAATTAGAATTCCTCCGCCCAACTCCACGCTCGAAAGGTACGGTCATGCAATTCCGCACTCTCGGCCGCAACGGCCTCCAGGTCTCCGCTCTCGGTCTCGGCTGCATGGGCATGTCCGAGTTCTACTCCGGACGCGACGACAACGAATCCATCGCCACTATTCACCGCGCTCTCGATCTCGGCATCACCCTGCTCGACACCGCCGACGTCTACGGCCCCCACACCAACGAAGAACTCGTCGGGCGCGCCATCAAAGGCCGCCGCGACAAGGTTGTCCTCGCCACCAAGTTCGGCATCGTCCGCGATCCCAACAATCCTATGGCCCGCGGCATCAACGGCAAGGCGGACTACGTTCGCCAATCCTGCGAAGCCAGCCTCCGCCGCCTCGCCGTCGACCACATCGACCTCTATTACCAGCATCGCGTCGATCCCAACACTCCCATCGAAGAAACCGTCAACGCCATGGCCCAGCTCGTCAAAGACGGCAAGGTCCGCCATCTCGGCCTCTCCGAAGCCAGCCCCCTCACGCTTCGCCGCGCCGTCAAAGTTCATCCCATCACCGCCCTGCAAACCGAGTACTCCCTGTGGACTCGCGATCCCGAGGACGAAATCCTCACCACCTGCCGCGAACTCGGTATCGGCTTCGTCGCTTACAGCCCGCTCGGCCGCGGATTCCTCACTGGCCAGTTCCGCCGCTTCGAAGATCTCCGCGCCGACGACTACCGCCGCAACAGCCCCCGTTTTCAGGGAGAAAATTTCCAGAAGAATCTCGACCTGGTCCGCCGCGTAGAAGAGATCGCCCAGCAGAAGCGCTGCAAGCCCTCGCAACTCGCCCTCGCCTGGGTCCTCTCCCGCGGCGACGACATCGTCCCCATCCCCGGCACCAAGCGCAGAAAGTTTCTGGAAGAAAACGTCGCTGCCCTGGATGTCCGCCTCACCGCCGATGACCTCCGCCGCATCGACGAAGTCTTCCCTCACGACGTGGCCGCCGGACAGCGTTACCCAGAAAACATGATGGCCTCCGTCAACCGCTGAGATCTCCGGGGATTTTCGATTCTCCGTAGCGCCGAGGCGGCCGATCCTGAGCGAAACCGGCAGGGATTCTGACTTCCCTGTGTTCCTCTGTGCTCCCTGTGGTGAAAGTATTCCCGCGCACGAGAACGCCGATTTCGCCCTCCCTTTTCCGTCCCCCACGTTCTCTGTAAAATGGTCCAGCCGACTCCCATGCCAACCCAGACGTCCACCCCGTCAGGCAAGCTCTCCAAATACGACACCGCCGAATTCGCCCGCGCCCGGCAAGTCGCCCACTCCCGCCTCCACCCCTCCATCTTCGCCAGCAACTATCTCGTCCTAAGCAATCGCCGCGTTCACATGCAGCAACTCTTCTCCACCATGCAAACCGTCGGCAAGGTTCTCGATGTCGGCGCCCAGTACTGCCCCTATTACCCGCTCTTCCAGCACAAATGCGAGTCCTACACCTCGCTCGATCTCATGGACACTCCCATCGTCGACCTGGTCTGCAACGCCGAAGACATGCAAGCCGACGCCTCCTCTTTCGACCTCGTCCTCTGCACCCAGGTCCTCGAGCACTGCCCCAATCCGCAACGCGTGGTCGACGAATGCCATCGCGTTCTCAAGCCCGGCGGGCTCCTCATCGCCACCGCCCCCTCCATCTTTCCCGAGCACGGCTATCCCGGGGATTTCTTCCGCTACATGCCCGATGGCTTCCGTCATCTCTTCCGCGCCTTTTCCCACCTCGACATCCAGGGCGAGCTGGATTTCGCGGAATCCCTGGCCAGCGTAAATTGTTATTACGGCCGTGTACTTACAGGGCGCCTCGGAAAGCTCGGAACCGCCATCAATCCTCTCTGGCATTTCGCTACCAATATTTTCGGCCGGGCCCTGAGCCTCGCCCTTCGCCCCATCACTCACAACAACTTCACCGCCTTCACCATGAACCTCTGGGTCGAAGCCCGCAAATAGAAAACTAACGTCATCCCCCACTGTGACCCCAATCACAGTCCTGCCCCGCCCGCTCCACGTACACTCCCCCTCAGATGCCACGCAAGCTCAGAGCCGGTATCCTCGGCTACGGACGCATGGGTCGCGGCTTTGTCGCCGCCATGCAGGACTCCCCCCTCTGGGAAATCGCCGCCATCTACGACATCTGCCCTCCCACCCGTGAATTAGCCCGGCAAAACGTCCCCGGCGCCAAAATCTACGATCGCCCCGAACCGATCTTCGCCGATCCTGACATCGACGCCGTCGGTCTCTTCACCCTCGCCGACGCCCGCCCGCAACAAATCCGCCACGCCCTCGCCACCCGCAAGCACGTTCTCGCCGAGAAGCCTCTCGCCGCCGACGTCTCCACCGAATGGCAACTGGTTCGCGAAATCGAAGCCAGCGACCGCCTCGTCGCCGTCAATCTCTTCAATCGCAATGCCTGGTATCACAAAGACATTCACCGCTTCATCGCCGACGGCGAAATCGGCGACCTCGCCGTCCTCCGCGTCTGTCACATGACGCCCGGCCACATGCCCCTCGAAGGCCACGATCCCGAGGGCCCGCCCTTCCACGATTGCGGCATGCATTACGTCGATGTCGCCCGCTGGTATGCCCACAGCGAATACAAAACCTGGCACGCCCAGGGACTTCGCATGTGGGACTACAAAGATCCCTGGTGGGTGCAGGCCCACGGCACCTTCGCCAACGGCGTCGTCTTCGACATCACCCAGGGATTCATCTACGGACACCTCGCCCGCCAGCAGCCTCACAACTGCTACGTTGACGCCATCGGCACCAAGGGCGTCGCCCGCATGCATCACGATTTCACCGAGGCCACCGTCGAACTCTACGGCGTCAACCACACGCTCCACAAAACTGCCGCCTTCAACGACAAAAAGCTCGACGTCATGGTCGACGTTTTCGCCCGCTCCATCCAGGCCGGAAAAAATTTAGGATTCCCCCAGGCTCGCGACAGCGTCGTCGCCTCCGAAGTCAGCTGGGCGATGCTCCACGACGCTATCGCCAACCACCCTCCAGCTCGCGGCACCCCCGAAGAAATGCGTCAGATCCTCGAGCACCGCCGCCACCTCGAAAACGGCTTCGGCCTCCCCCTCAAGACCGCAGACTCCATCCTGATCCCCTGACGAACCCGCCTTCATCCAGAGCCGCGGTTGAGTTAGATTTCGGCCTTCACGCAAAGCGCGTGGAAGAGCCCCGCCAGCGCGCCGTTGAAAGGAGCGCGCCAGAACGGAAGAGCGCCGCCAGCACACGGTGGAAGAGCGCCGCTTTAGCGCCGCGTCAAGGGCACGGATGATGGCCGGGCTTTAGCCCTGTGGAACATGCCGCTTAGAAGCTATCTCACCAATCGCCACTCCCCGCTCATCGCTTATACGAATTAGGAAAGTCTTTCGGTTGCCCAGGAGTTGGGCACCGTGCCCAGACAGGCGTTAAAGCGGATTCCTGTTTTGCATGCTTTACTTCGTTTCCGCGGGCGCTACCTTGCCCAGCTCTTTCTCGATGCCGTCAAAGATCTTTGAAACTTCCTTCTTCCCAGAGCCCCAGGAAAAGGTCTTCCCGCCCGAGCGCGCTATTTCAACCGATACATTGCTGGCATTGTTTTCGCCCGATTCCACCTTCAGCACCATGTTGTATCCCCACGACCAGGCGGTGGTCCCCACATGGAACGTGATCACTTTGTTCGCTTCATCCTGGGACTTCACTTCGTGATGTTGTGCCGCGATTGACTTGAGGGCGGCAGCAAATACTTCGCTAGGTGGAGCGGAGAACGCTCTCGTTGACCAGTCCGGGGCTGGCGGCGCACCCTGCTCTTGTCCCAAGGAAAGTACCGCGAAGCCCAGAATCGCTGACAGCACTACTGCCATCTTCCTCATGAATCTGCTTGTTTTCATGTCGAGACTCCTTCCTGCCTGCTGGTTTTTATAAGCGAGCCTAACGAATTGGGGTTGCTTTAGCTTCTGTGCGAAAGCCGCGCCGAAATCACGCCTACTCTCCGGCTCTCTTTCCAAAGTGCCAGATCGCCGCGACTTTGAACTCGACTACCGAATAGTGGCGGCCCGTCTCGACCGTGATCGGGTTGCGAACATCGTCAAACCTGCCGTACGCATACTCGACCATCGGAGCGAGCCCCAGTCTCTCGCTGAAACGGACCTCGTATCCCGCACCCCCGGTCCACGACCATCCTGTGCCGCCCGATTCTCCGGGGCGATTGTTTTGATACATCGCAAGCCCGCCCCCGCCCCGGACGAACAGTGGAATCTTGCGCGTTGGGAAGACGTCAATCACGCCCAACACGTTGCTCACACTTTCGCCGACGGTCGGGTCGTTCAGGTTGGACGCTTGCAACAGCCAGCCGTTCACCTCCAGCCCAACCCGGGCTTGGTCACCCAATCTGTGACCGCCGAAAAAGCCAAGCGCGAACGTAGGCGTCCGGCCGCGGTGAATTTGGTCGGACGAAAGGCTGAGCTGCCCCTCCCCAATTTCTCCTCCCGCCCACCAAGCCCGGACATTTTGATCTGCTTGCCCTTGGGCCGGCTTAATCCCGAGTGTGGTCATTCCAATGAAGATCAGTATCGCGAGTGCCTGCCGCATTACGTCACCCCTTTCCTCCTTCGTGCGCTGTTCCGGCCCGCCGCTAAGTTTTCCACCTTCACGGAATGCCCAAGCTCAAACCCCGTCCAGCCTCCAGGGCGGGATGCCTGATTGCGCCACTTGCCACACCACCACCGTTGCGACAATCACGGTTTGG